>JAESTW010000658.1 GCA_016763395.1 Kofleriaceae bacterium | reverse complement strand
CAATCGCTACGGTGGCAATACCTCGTGTATCTCGGTAGTGGACTCCGCCGGACATTTATTTATCGTTGATATGGGCACGGGGATGGTAGGGCTTGGAAATGCTCTAATGCGAAAGGAGTTGCCAGTAAACGGCGACTTCAGCGCCGGCAAAGGCGAGGCGACGATCCTTCTCTCTCACGGTCATTGGGATCACATTCAAGGCTTTCCATTTTTTGCCCCGGTTTTTATTCCCGGCAATGTTTTCAATGTGTACGGCAACGCCAAGACTGCTTCTCGAGTTGAGTCGATCCTCGAAGGGCAAATGAACCCACAGTATTCACCGATCTACACACTTAAAAACCTGGGAGCCAAGATCGCTTTCGAAGCGGTTGCTCACGACTCGTGTTTTTCTGTGTCCGAGCTTGAAGTTTGCGCCATGCGACTCCCGCACGGTGAGACCACCTCTCTCGCCTTTCGAATGGAAGAAGCAGGAAAGCGTTTCGTATACGCCTCGGACGTTGGGTATCCCGAAGAGGGCGCTAGCGCCGCGGCAATTGAGTTTTATCGCGGTGCAGACTTACTCGTACACGACGCCACGTATACACCCGAAGAGGCGGACAAGCACCGAGAGCGTGGACTCTCGAGTTATGTTGATGCAGCTCGCGTAGCAGCAAAAGCGGGCGTCGCCAAACTCGCGCTATTTCACTACGACCAAGATCATACCGACGATCAAGTTGATGAGCACGTGCAACTTTGCAGAGCCGAATTGTCCCGTCTCGGTGCCGGACAAATCGAGGTTGTTGGTGCCTACGAAGGCCAAGAGTTCGATCTCTAGCGCCTGGTGCCGTGCCCTAGCCACTAAGGCTCGCTAGCGAAAGTGGTCGGCTAGTTTCGTTTGGGTCGCATTGAGAGTTCTTCGAATCGCGGGATCCTGAGTCTCGTCGATAGTCTTGTCGAGGTACGATATGGCATCTTTTAAGGGAAGGTACCGGTAGTCCATGTACTTCTCCTCGATAATCGGAAATTTCGCCGAGACTTCTTTCTCAGTAATTGTCCGATAGACGACAATTTTGATGTCGTATTTTTGAGCTGGGTCGTCCGAACCCTGGGCTTGCCATTGCCACCACTGTGAACCAATGAGTGGGTGTGCGAGGGCTTGCGGGCCAAAGGCATTGTAGTTGAGTGACAAGGTAGTGGCAGGCGCTCGGGTTTTGTAGACGACTCGGCGCAACTTCGAATCCAAATAGGGTTCGGTTCGCCCATAGTGCGTCACGAAAACGAATGCGATGGTCACGATCGACATCAGCACCATAGTCCCAAAGATTATCAGCGGTGCCTTGGTTAGGCTGGCGTCACTCTTCTCGTCCGGCGCAGGTGAGACGTTTTCGTTGGACTTGTTTTCGCTCACGACCTAGGGAACTACTACGAACTCACGTTTCATGAGTTCAACGAGGTTTTTCGCAGCATCCAGATCGCTGCCCCAGTAGTTATCCATGATCGCCTGCATTTGTCCGTGGTCTAGAACCAACTGGAAAACGTCAAGCTGTCCGGGAGTTAAGTCACGCAGCTTACCGGCAATGGGAGTGGGAACGGCAAGTGCCGCGTGAGGCGCTGGCATATGCTGTTTGATAACTTGGAGTTCGTCGATTTGGCGAACACCTTCCATGAGCAGACCTTCTGTCGACTCTTGAATCTCTTCCATTACATTCATCTCGCCGCCGGGCTCTAACTCGAAGGTTCCAGTCTCCCAGTTGAGCATGCGATAGATGGCTTTTTGCGGACTGACGTTAAAGTCATCGTTGATCGCAGCAAAGTAAATAGCACCTTTGCGAAGGTAGATACGTCCGATTCCGGTGACACCAGAAATGCTCAGGACGCCACTCTTGCGGCTTGTAGAAAGCAACTGCAGGAGATCGGGAAGAGGGATTTCTTCGATCACGCCAGACATCGGCCTAGCACCACCACCGTGTTGGCGATTTGCACCAGCTTCAAGACGCCGTCTAGCTTCCGCCTCACTCTGATGAGCGTTGGCAGATGGATCGACTGCGACCATCTTAATGATGGAAGTTCCAACCAGAATTCGATCGCCCTCTTGAATGCGCGAGCGACTTACCTTTTCGCCGTTGACGAAGGTACCGTTGGTGGAACCCATATCAGAGATGAAAATCTCTGTGTCCGTCGTGGAGATTTTCGCATGACGCCGAGAAACCATGTCCTCAACCAAGACCATATCAAGGTCGCTAGAACGCCCGATGATAATTTCCCGGTTCTTCCGAAGGGGAAACTCACCGCCTTGATACTTTCCGGATATGAAGCGGAGAGCAAACTCGGGCTTGTCTGACATGTTTTTGTTAGTATCCTCGGTAGCTTAGTAGCTTGGTACGAGAAAAATAATACGTTGGTTTGAGAGAGAGAGGCAAGGAAACCCCCTAAGTTTCCGCGGAAACTCCCAGATCATTGCTCGGATTTCTCATCGTCCTTTAAGATCTTACGTAGGTGCTCATATACATCACCACTAATCACAAGGCTGGAATGGCCCAGATTAACGCTGTGAGACTCACTGCCCCGCAAACGAGTACTCGAGGGAGGACAAACCCAGTCTCGGGCCGCAGAGATACTGTGAAGCTCGACATCGCCTGGTAGCGGCCCCTTGTGCAGCTCGTCCAGGAAGCGGCTGCGCGGTAGTAGCTGCCAGATGGATGCCGAATACAATCCCACCAAGGCGATACCGGGAACCGCAATCCAGGTGCCATTCATGGGGGAACCAAGCATGATGAATTTTTTCACCCGCTTGTGGCCACCGAGTTTTTTGATCATGTACAGACCAATCAAGCCGCCCATGGAGTGACCTATCATGTCGATTTCTTCGACGCCCGTTTGCGCGAGTAAGTGTTCGATTTTCCGGTGCATTCTGAACGCAGAAGTGCGGATGTCTCTGAGGTTAATAATGCCTAAGTTAAAGGAAAAGACACAGAAGCCATCCTCTTCTAGGCGTTTTTCCAAGGGATACATCGAGCCTCGGGTCCCCATAAAACCGTGAATTAGAACGACTGGCCTGGTCCCTGGAGTTAGGTTGAGTTTTGCATCGGTGCGAGTCCGACGATTGCCTCGAGCCAGGTGGAGTAAGTAGCGTATGCCGTCCCTACCGCCAGTAATATTTTGGCTGACAGCGCTGTCTTGGCCTAGCCACCGGCTTGGAGCGTTGCTAATCCATCGGCCAAACCAGCCATGCCATGTTTCGGGTTCGTTATTATCTGCCACAGTTGTACATCCAGTTGGGCCGGATATTATAGAGTTTAGGGCCTGCGAGCAATGCATTGCGAATTGGTGGCGAGATTCCCCACAGGTAGTTGGAGGTGTTGGCGTCTTCTACAGGCTCGGATTCATTGACCGAATTGAATTCTTTCGCTATCTTTAGTACTTCGAATGTCCCCGGACACTGGCCACAAAAAGCGTCTTGGTCGGTACCATGTAACCGAGTATATCGGCTCGGGTCCGTGCGGGGAGATTCACGAAGCACGCCTGGACGGAGTAGGCCGGACTTTTGCGCTAAAGCGCTTTCACGATAGCTATGTCGCTGACGCACTGGTCGCCTCAGGAGTTAGGGCGGCAGCAAAGCAGTACTTGTCACTGCAACATCCTCGCATTGCTCGACTTCATTCCTTCGATACGGTGGACGAGCACACGCTGGCCGCAGTTGAGCTCGTTGACGGCATTAGTCTCGACTTACTCCTGGATACCGCAAAGCTGCCGATTGGTGCCTGGGCAAAGCTAATCGTGCAATTGGGACGTGGTATTGGATATGCGCATGGTCGTGGACTTTGCCATCTAGGTATTTCACCAACCAACATTATTTGCGTGGCGTCCGGTAGTATTTCCATCACCGACTTTGGTTTTTTGGCACCTGGGTTGGCAAAGGTAGCGGAGCTGGATCTACGGGAACGGCTGGGCTATTTGGCCCCTGAACAACTTGAAGGCAAACGCTCGTCGCCAGCTAGCGATGTCTATTCAATCGGAACGATCGCGTATCATCTGATGACCGGAACGATGCCTTATGGCGAGTTGACCGGAAAGGCTTTGCAAGAAGCCATGTTAACGGCACCCATTCCAGAGCCAGATTTACCAAAGCCTTTCAAAAAACTTGTGCAACGTGCACTAGCACGTTCTCCCTTTGAACGTTTTTCGGATGCTGGAGCAATGGCGGACGCGATGGAAGCCGCCATGCGCTCGGAGCCACTGCCCGGTAGTTTGAGCGATATTGGCAAGCTAGTATTTGAGCAACTGGGAGTAGGAGCAGACGAGGGCGAGAATATCGTCAAAAGTTTCAACGACATCCCGACTGTAGTCCCAGGTCAGACCTCCCCACTCGATGTGGCGCTGGGTGGGGTTCCCATCGCAGAGATCGAAATTCCGCCGACCATACCCCACGTCGCCGAGATCCCCAAAGAAGTCCAGAATGAGATGCCGGTCTCCTCTGGGGCACCAGATGTTTTCTTAGGGCCTGCGGGCTCGGGCCCAACTGGTAGCGGCCAGCAGTTCATCGGCGGATTGCCAGTTTCTGTTGGTGATACGCCGGGCTTGAGTGCTGAGTTTGAGGATGATTTCTCAGAAACGGATATTTTTAAAAAGCGGGAGCCGCAAGCACCGGTGGTGGAGCGTCTTCCACTACAGCGAGCACCGACTACCAGCGAGTTCGAGACCAAAGAGATCCCAGCAATTACCCCTACTGAGAATGGCTTTGCCGATTTTCCCGGTATCGAAGATGAGTTCTCGGGAAATAGTGTTGTTCCGGACAAGGAGCACACTACAGATGGGGAAGAACAGACTGATATTGAGGATGCTCTGGAGGATTTTTCGCTGCCGACGAAGGTGTATCCGGACGATATTGTAATACCTGGCGTTGTTGCTCCTGGCGTTGTTGCTCCTGGCGTTGTT
>JAESTW010000657.1 GCA_016763395.1 Kofleriaceae bacterium | reverse complement strand
TCAACGCAACACATGCAGAGGAACTGCGGGTTGCACTAGTCGATGGACAAAAACTATATGACCTTGATATTGAGGTCCCTGCACACGAACAGAAAAAATCAAACATATACAAAGGTGTTATTACCCGCGTAGAACGAAGCTTAGAAGCTGCTTTTATTAACTATGGCTCCGACCGTCATGGTTTTTTACCGTTTAAAGAAATCACCGCACAAACATTAGGTTTCGACGACTCTAAAGCCAACGTTAAAGATGTTATAAAAGAAGGCCAAGAGATTGTCGTGCTCGCGCGATGGCCTTGGCAATCGAGAGTAGCGACTCGATACCTAACGCTTGTTTTACAAAGTGCGCATCACGCGCTCGAAGCGCTGCCAACTTGCCGCCATCTACCTGCGTAGCCAGCTTGTCGCTAACTGCCTTGCTCGCATCTCGCTTCGATAGCGTGGCCAGCTCCAGCTTTCGCGCCTTGTCCGCGCTCTGCTTTAGCAGAGCCGTGCGTTCCTCTAGGTCGGGCTGCATCGCATCGAGAGTCTCTAACGCAAGCTCCACGAACTCGAGAACTTCACCGCCAGAAGAAGAAAACTCCTTGTGCTCGGCCAGCCAGGAGAGGAGTACCTTTGTCCGATTGTTAATCCTAGTGCGCTCTGCACCAAGCGCATCCAAGTGTTTCGCCCGAGCCGTCGCCACAGCATCCTTGGCCAACGCCGCGGCCTTTGTGCAATCGCCCAGGCCACCTGTAGCGCGTTGCAGCTCTTCACTTGCTTTGTCTCGCTGAGAGCTGGCAAGCGTGAGTTGTCCGAGAGCATCTTGAGCCGCGTCAACAACGCTTCGCTTGTCTCGGGCCTCCCGTATCGCGGCAATTTTCAACACCGTACTCGCCTGAGCCTCAGCGGCATCCTTGGCAGACTTCTGCGCGGACAGAGCCTCGGAGATCGCGCTCTTGGCTCCCTTCACCTCGGTGAACCAGAGAACGGCCGTGTGTGCCGCGTGCACGGCGGCTTGCGTCTCTTTGTGCAGAAGGCGCAGGCCCTTGTGCTTCTCAACCAAGGCAGCTCTGGTCTCATCGTCCATTATAGCGCTGGCATCCGCGGAGTCTTGAAGAGCGGTGAGCTGCTGGGCCTCATCCGCGGCTCGGCGAAATGCGGCGATGGATACCTTGGTGTAGATATCCGTGCCCGTCATGCGCTCTAGAAGGTCGGAACGCTGCTTTTCATCCGCTTTCAGAAACGCGGCAAAGTCATTTTGTGCGAGCAATGCCGAGCGACGAAATTGTTCAAAGCTGAGACCGAGTTTTTCTTCGATGGCTGCAAGGGTTTCGGTCTTTTTCCCCGATACGACTTGCTCCGTCTCGATGTCCATTAATGAAACTTCTGATGCCTGTAGTTTGCCACTAACCCGACCTCGCGAGCGACGAACCGACCAACGAGCACGATGATTGCGTCCATCGCGCCCGACAAAGTCCACCTCAGCAAACCCGTCCGCTGCGCCTCGCCTAAGAAGGCCACGGACGTCGTTGGCCCGGACGCGGTCGCCATCTTTTTGGTCCGCTGTTCCTACTGGGACGCCCGCCTTATTCGAAAGCCTGGGTGTCCGGTCAAAGAGCGCGACGCAAAGCGCGTCTAATAAGGTAGTCTTGCCCGCGCCAGTTGGTCCGGTTATCGCGAAGATGCCTGCGTGCTCAAGTGGGCCCGACTCAAACTCGACCTCGAATTTCTCAAGGCTTGCGAGGTTCTTGCCTCGTACAGCGAGAATCCTCATCGCGACTCCGCCTGCGCAACTGCATCGAGTAATTCTGCAAATGCCTCAAGCAGCTCTTCAGGGGGCTCTCCTTCGTAATCGCGGAGGTAGCGTCTGCGCAGCACATCACGGGGCAATAGGTCTGCCAGTTTCTCCCCCGAGTGCGCCTCGCTAAGAGTTTTTCTATCTCCAGAGTACGTAACCGAGATTTTAACCAGGCTTGGCCGTTTGCCTGCGAGTGCGTTCTCAATTTTTTCACGAAGATTTACTACCGGGCTCGAGAGCGTCAGACCCACATCCAAGTAAGGCCTTGCCAAGTCGCCAATGAGATGCACGTCGTCCAGCGCTTCGAGTGTCGCCAGTACATCGTCGAGAGATTCACCCTGTATTCGAATAAGCTCTGTGGTTCTGGGCACCTTTAGCCCGCGCCGTTTTACAAGTTTGCCATCATCAAAGTCGACGAGCACAACTTGGTGCTTGTACGACTGCTCACTCATGGAGAGCGGGATTGGTGACCCCGAATATCGAACATTTTCTCTTCGTCCGACGCGCTGTGCTTTGTGTAGATGTCCCAGTGCAACATAGTCCACGTCGTCCGGGAAAATCGTATCAGGTAGCGCATGCTGATTGCCTCCCAGGACTCGGCGTTCACTCATCTCAGAGATTTGCGATCCCACCATATAGCAATGCCCTGTCGCAATAAGCGCCTGCTTGTCAGTCTTGCTCCGGCGAGCTTCCTCTAGAACCTGCCTATAAGCTTCCCGTACTCCTTCAATAAGGATATCGGCGCCTTCAGCAATGTTAGTAACCGCAGGTAAGTCCGCAGGCCTCATAAAGGGCAGCGCAGCGACAATAGCGCCAACCTCTCCATTGGCATCGGTAAGCGGTACGACCAACTTTTGTAGGTCAACAGCATGGGCATCGTCGCCGCTTCGCCGGACAAGTCCACCAACGACATAGACTCCGAGCACCGAGAGCAATGCCTCGGGAGCATTCAGTCTCGACGCAGAATCATGGTTCCCGCCAATAACAAGAACATCGATGCCTGGGGCAAGACGGCTGAGGTCTGCGAGAAACTCGTAGTACATCTTGAGCGCCGCCGTCGGCGGATTTGCGCCATCAAAAACGTCACCTGCGATGATCAGTGCGTCAACACGCTCAGCAACAATAGTCTCGCTGAGCCACGCCAAGAACTTCGCATGCTCGTGGGCGCGAGAATGTCCATGTAGGGAGTGGCCAAGATGCCAATCGGCAGTATGTAGAACCCTAAGCACGGTGGTGTCCTACCAAGAAGCGTAGTGCTGCCACAATTCTTTGGGGCAAAATCAACGATTCGATAGTTGAACCCCCAAATGGACGTGGCCAAGATTTTTCATCTCCCCAGTATGCAGAAACGAAGCAGCTTGCTATTGCCTATTTTGATACTGTTCTCTGCCTGAACGAGGAATGAGGTCACGAAATTGCTTAGCGCCAAGCCATACTTGCAATCGATACGATTGCCAAAATTCTCAGATGCAGACATGGATTGCTATCCATTTTCCATCGCATCAATCAGGAATTCCTCTCAGGTTAAATTCCACCCGGACGTAACTTTCCTGGTTGGCGAAAATGGGTCAGGGAAGTCGACACTGTTAGAGGCAATTGCTGCGCTGCTAGGATTTAGCCCAGAAGGCGGGACCGTCAATGTAAATCTGGATTCCGCTGATGATCGGTCTATTCTCCACGAGCACCTCAAAGCTAGCAGGAGCGTGATTCGCCCACGAGAAAGCTACTTTCTTCGGGCTGAGAGTTTTTTCAATGTCGCCACAGCTGACAACTATTTTAATCTAGGCAAACTGCATCAACAATCCCATGGCGAGGCGTTTCTGGACGTTCTCACTAACAGGCTAAATGGTGATGGGATCTACCTTTTCGATGAACCTGAAGCTGCATTGTCACCAGTCCGCCAACTGGCCGCAGTTCAGCGTATACATTCATTGGTTGAGAAAGACTCACAGTTTATTATTGCTACTCATTCACCGATATTGATGGCCTATCCTAGGGCACGTATTCTGCAATTTGACGAATTCGGCATCAATGAGATCAGTTACACTGAGACCGAGCACTACAAGTTTACAAAGAACTTTCTTAACAATCATGGAGCGATGATGCACCACTTGCTAAAAACATAGGTGTCACGCTTTGCTGTGTAAAGCGTTCGTCCCCGCTGTTACTCGAACTACAACCATGCAGGTCAAAGGCAGGCTTGCCCCATAAATCGAATAGTGTTTGACTGACACTAAGTGGTGTGTCATTGTTACACGTATAAGGCGCGAGAGATTCGCGTACGGAACAAAGACTATGAGCCACCACAAAACCACCCCGTCCACCTCCATCGAAAAGCGCAAGCCAACCAACCCGATTGCCCGCCAAGTCTTGGAGGTTCTCGAGCGTGGCGAATACCAGCCACCATCAGGAACTGTGGTTTCACTGCGAGAGCAACAAGCGGCGTCCGAGCAGGGCACGATGCTCTACTCCCCCGGGATGCTCCAGAATATGTCCGCAGAAGGGCGCTCAGGGCAGGTGTTACGAGTCGAAGTGATCGACGCAACGAGCCAGGTTGCAGCACTAGAAGCTACCAAGAGCGGCCCCGTTGTACTTCTTAATTTCGCTTCTGCACGAAATCCTGGAGGCGGATTCTTGGGAGGCGCCAAAGCGCAAGAGGAAGACCTTTGTCGGTGTAGTGGACTCTATCCAACATTGCTCACCCAGCCTGAGTACTACCGGGTACACAGGTCGGACAAATCGCTCTTGTACTCAGACCATATCATTTACTCTCCCAATGTCCCCTTCTTTCGAGTTCGGTCAAGCGACGACTTCCTCGAGAGGCCCTACTTCGCTTCGGTGATCACAGCTCCGGCGCCCAATGCAGGGGCCATGCGTCGCAATCAGCCACAGTTGGAGAAGAAGCTTCCAGAGACTTTTCTGCGTAGGTGGGAGAACATTCTCGCTGTGGCACAGGCACACGGGCACACCACGCTGATTCTAGGCGCCTGGGGCTGCGGCGCTTTCCGCAACGATCCCAAACTCGTCGCGCGTACAGCGCAAGAAGCACTCTTGCTACCGCGTTTTGCGAGCAGCTTCTCCCGAGTGATTTTTCCAATTCCGGGATTTAACAAACATAGCCTAGTGAATCTCCAGATCTTCCAATCCGTGTTTGAAGAGCAGCGAGCATAGCTCGGACAAAAATAACTCTGTGCCACAGCGAGAATGGATTTGGCTCGCCGCGGAAGACTCCGGTGTGCCACCGAGGTGTGATACCTTGCCGCCTATGGGACCAATGGCTTATTGTTCACGCTTTCTTTGTGCTGGCGCCCTTCTGGGATCCCTCTGGGGAGCAATGGCGTGTTCTGAAAGTCCAGAACCGGACCAGCAACAACATTCCATCACCACGGAGCTAGAATCTGAACTCGCTCGAATTGGGGTAATTCCTAGTTCTGAATGGGGCGCGCGGGCAAACAATTGCACTTCGAGCGATCCTGAGAAGTATCGCATTACGATTCACCATACAGCAGAAGAAGTCGGAGCCAATGACTTCACTTCCATGTTACGTGACACACAAAATTATCACATGGATAGTAATGGCTGGTGCGATATTGGCTACCACTTTATCATTACTGTCGATGGGAGAATCTGGCAGGCTAGACCGCTCGATAGAATTGGCGCGCACGTCGGAAACCAAAACCTAGGGAACATAGGAATAAGTCTGGCCGGTTGTTTTGATGACGACCCGTACTGTGTTGGGAAATTGCCGAGAGAGCCGACGCCAGCAATGCAGGCTGCAACGGAACGCTTGGTACATGTCTTAGCAAAGGAATTCGAGATTTCGATTGATAGCGATTACGTCAAGGGACATCGAGACCACAACCCAAGCACGGTTTGCCCTGGCGACTATGTCTATCAAACTCTAGATGCAGTTCGCTCCAATTCGATGTCCGAAGTCGAATGTGACAGCCTTCCCACCGAAGGAGGTATTGTCGATGAGAGTGGGGCTTGCTTTGTCCGCTTTGGAGGCGCTAGTGGCTGGCGGTGGACAGGAGAAGGGCAACAAAACTCTCTCGTTTGGACCTACGCGTATACCGGTGATGTGGCCGATAACTACGCCGTCTGGAACTTACGGTTTCAAGAGCAGGGCAATTACCAAGTGGAGGTACACATTCCCGCCGGAAGTGCCGACGTAAGCGCTATTCCTTATACGCTGCGCCATGCAGGTGGAGACTCCGAGTTTATCGTAGACCAGAGCAACGTTGACGGCTGGCACAGCCTCGGGGAATTCGAGTTTCAGACAGATCCCGATCAATGGCTGAGGCTCGATGACAATACAACGGTTTCAGTTGCCCCGGGCACCGCTCGAATCGCGTTTGACAGTGTACGTCTCACCCGAATCGGCGGGGTTGAAGCTGATGCGGGGCCTGCAGGTTCATCACCAGATGCCGGAAC
>JAESTW010000656.1 GCA_016763395.1 Kofleriaceae bacterium | reverse complement strand
TGTGCTCTCATCAGAACTCGGTTTGGGATCGGGCTTTGGGTCGGGTTTGGGATCGGGCTTGGGATCGGACGAAGCTGGATCGCTCTCCGGCTGCTCAGGGGTGGTCTCTTTCGGGTCCGGATCGCTGCTTGGCTCAGTAGTATCGGGCTTCTCGGGCTCTGGTTTCTTAACCGTTCCACCCAATCGCTCAATTTGCTGCTTGGCCATACCCGCTCGCGGACTCGACGGGTGCTTTTCAATAAATTTCCGGTAGGAAACAACCGCCTGAGTTTTGAGCCCCTGCTGTTGGTAGCCCTCTGCGACTCCCCAAAGAGCGTCTTGGTATCGCGATGAGATTCCCAACGCTGCTCTGAAGCGAGCTTGAGCACTGGCGTAGTTCTTAAAGTCAAGATGGCAATACCCGAGCCCCGTTAGGGCTGCAACACCACTCGGGTTTGAGTCCAGTGCCTTCTCGTAGAGCTTCACTGCTTGCCTGCAGCTCCCCGATTCGGCAGTCTTGTCTGCTCGCTCTAGAAGTCGATCGTAACTATCGCCGCTGCCTCCGTTAGTACCCGAAGGATTTTTGTCCGCTGGAAGTGTGTCCGGATTGGTATCTGGGGGCGTATCGGGCTTGGTATCCGGTGTTACTGCGACAACAGTCTCGCCACCGTCGTCATCATCATCGTCATCGCCCTCGTCCGGTGTTGGTTCTGGTGTGACTTTGGGTTGCAAGAAAGCCGAGAGCAGCCCGGCTGCCTGGTGTTCTCCATCCATCGCTTGGATTTCTTCTACCAAGCCCTGTGCACCGTCGAAATCCTTTTCACCGACCTTGATCATCGCCAGGCGGTATTTAACTCGAGTCGTCGAGGCTTCAGACTGCAGCTTCTTGAATATGGTTTGCGCGTCGCGAACTCGTCTATCTCGAAGTCTCAACATCGCGCTCAAGTATCGCGCTTCTGGTGAGTCTTTACTGATCTCGGTAGCCTTGCGCAGACTGCGTTCAACCGAGCGGCTGGTGGAGCCGGACAAACGCATGGCATCCGCTTGGGCAAGCAATGCCTGCAAATTGTCGGATTCGCCCTTAAGAACCGAATCAGCTAACTTCTTGGCCTTTTTGGCGCGACTGCGTGAACTCTCTTTAAGCTTCTTTGCTGACTTGGGAGTCAGAGCCGAGTCATCAAGGTCAAACTGAGCAAGGGTATTGTGAAGCCGTGCCTGTGCCACATCGCGCTCGGCACCTTCGGGAATTTCGGACAAGCGCCCGCCAAATGCCTCCAGGCCTCGTCTATCATAGCGCGCAATGGCGGTAGAGAGTTCTTCTGTGGCTGATGCTGGTGTTTCTGGTACTCGATTGGCAGCATCCGAAATCTCGGTTGCGATCGCTGTGCCCGCATCCAAGTACTCGGCCGTTGCGATATT
This sequence comes from Kofleriaceae bacterium, assembly GCA_016763395.1. Classification (GTDB taxonomy): domain Bacteria; phylum Myxococcota_A; class Polyangia; order Haliangiales; family Haliangiaceae; genus NORP324. The sequence goes on along the minus strand of JAESTW010000656.1, from coordinate 1,902 downwards.
GTCTGATCCCTGGTTCGTCCCACCTTTATACAGTACGAAATACAAGACCGCGGCGGCGGCGCCGAGTACTACCAACGATACAAGTACAATCCACTTTCCGGCTCCCGAAGACGATTGCCCTGTTGAGTCAGAAAAAGTGGGGTCTGAAAATGAGTCGATGGCTACAAACTGCCCATCTTTAAATTCTCTGGAGTTCTCTTCTCCTATAGAAGAGCCCCCGAACGCGACATCGGAGACGGGAATGTTTTTGCCAAAACCGCCAGTCGGCCCCGATGGACCACTTGCTGGAATAGGACCAGGACCGGAAAGGGCGCCCACCAGAGCAGCACCACCCGCGGGTGCCATCGGTGGTGGAACCGAGCTTGTCCGACCAGAGCGAGAAGCGCTCATCGGCTGGGATGAATCTCGCTCCATCGCAGGAGCTGGGGCTGGGCTCGTGGGGCTGGAGCCGGAGGAGCCGGAACTCGAGCTGCTGGGACTGGTGCTGCTGGAACTGGTGCTGCCGGCATTCGCGCCGCTTGGGAGCCTGGCGCTGGAGGCGGAATCGATGGCGAACGGGCGGGCACTTTGGGGGGCATCGCCGGAATCGCGGCCCCGAGCATCGTCGCTTTTTTAGATTTGGGCTTGGGCGGAGGCTGCTTGGGTGGCGCCTGCTTGTTCATCGTAGCCCGGACAAGATTCGCCTGAATAGACGGCATAGTGTCGCCCAGATCCGAGGGAGCGAGAGAAGCAGCCAACGCAAGCTCGGCATCGGGAAGACTCATCTCGACAGTATCTTGCTCATTTTCGAGGAAGGGCTGTTCAGCCAACTGCAGTGTGAGCTCGTCCTTATACCCTTCGTTGGCCGGCCTAGACTCGTTGGGCGCACCTCGAGAAATTGTGTGAGGTCGCCGAGCAGGAGCAGGAGCAGGATTTTGCGCTACTTGTGTGCCTTGCGCCGCCAAGTTAGGGCCACCAGGAGCAGCGATTTTTCCGCTTGCAACATCTTTGGCCTCTTGGGCGATGCTAAAAAAAGAACTCAGCTCTTTGAGCTGGCGGAGCGGTTTCCACTTTTTCCCGGTTCGGGAAATCTCGCAGTCTGGAGTAACAGTGCCGGACACGATCCAGCGCTGTAACGTCGCTAACTCTCGGCACACTTTGATCTCGCCATCGGAAAGCCGGACTAACCACGATCGCTCTTCCTCTTCGCCAGTACTTGGAGGAGAAGCAGGAGCAGCAACAGCAGCAACAGGTTTTTTTACCTGACTAAGTGCGGAGTCTCCTCGCTTGCGTACACGAAATACATGTTCGCAATTCGCGCACTTTACAGTAACGCCGCCAGGTCGTAACCGAGCTTCTTCGAGTTCATACTCCGATTCGCAATTTGGGCACCGTACGTCCATTTGAGACAGATTAGACTACTAAGAATCTCTCGCAAAACATAGTCTTCGGGGAGCTTCCTCGCCTAGATGTCCTCGGCGTTGCGATTTTTCTGACTAACTAGTGTGTTGAAGCCCGCTTCCACAACCTCCTGGCATTGGATTTCTTTCCTCTGGTCCAAACATCCATTATGATGCACAAGTGTCAGACACTCCCAAACCGGAAAACGAGCCCGAAAATACCCGTGAAAACCGACGAGTAAAGGTAGATGCCTTTGTCAAAGTGAGTGGTGGCAATGATAGGGAGTACGTTTTTCGAACTCGAGACCTCAGTGATGGCGGACTGTTTTTGTACACCAAAGTCACTCACATTTACCCAATCAAGGTTGGCAGCACCTTAACATTAGAACTCTACGACTACGACGACCACATCAGTTGCAACGTTGTCGTGGCTCGGATTGTTGAACCTTCGAGCAAGGAATCAGAGGATTACCCCACCGGCTTCGGCGTAAAAATTGCCGATATTGACGACAAAAACCGGGAC
>JAESTW010000655.1 GCA_016763395.1 Kofleriaceae bacterium | reverse complement strand
GATCGCAAAGGATGCAATAGAAGCAATCCACATCGCTACGGCGAGTGGAGCTTTGATGTCGATTTTAAGCTGGTCAAAGAATCCAAACGGTCGCGGGACTGTGTGGTTCTGGATGAAGTGGAACCTTACCTCATCTTTGTCGGCAAAGTACCATCCATCCTCCTGGTTCAATTCCATCCCGCTATACTATCATTAGTACCCACCACAGCCTAGTCGGGTCCTCACCTCGACAACAATTCGACCCACGCAGGCCACCCCTAACGGAGATGCGATTGGTCGCCCGACAGACACCAAGAAAAACACCGACAGGGAAAACATCGAGTTCAGCCCCGGGCACTCCGCCACTCCGTAGGCGATACCAGGCGCCAGCGCTTAAAGGCTCGGGCGAATGCACTGGCACCGCTATACCCTAAGAGAAATGCCACCTCTGCTATAGTGGTGGATGATTCTTCTAGGTACACGTCAGCTAGGCGCACCCGAATATCATCGAGAACGGTTTGAAAGGTCTGCCCCTGCTCTTCTAGGCGCCGCTGCAAACTTCGAACGCTAATGCCCATGTCATCGGAGAGGGCTTCCACGCTCGGGTTTCCGCCAGGAAGCTGCTTTTGCAAGCGCATTTGCAAACCTCGGACAAAGTCTCGTTGCTCAGGAAGAGCGTGCAAGAGGTGGGTTGCATGGGTCTCGAGGATATTCGACAGACTCGAGTCAGTGTCTAGAAACGGCATTTCCAGAAAACTCAGCTCCAAGAGCAACGTGTCTTCTGGACAATCAAAGCGCAACTCACAGCCAAACACGTCACGATGCGAGCTGAGGTCACTCGGGGCTCGATGTTTGAATGTCACCTGCGATGGACTCCAACAGGCTTGTCCGGACGCCGCCCGCAAGAGCAGGACTACACCAGCCATACTCCACTCCGCGTGCTGCCGGTTGCCAGAAAGCGGTGGCATCGCGGTCGTGTGGACGTAGCGAACTCCCTGCTCAGACACGTGAACCTGGACAGAGGACGCATCCCCGGTCAGCGCCTTGAAGCGCACCATACGCTCTATCGCCTCCCGGACATTCGCACTGGACAGAACCACGTAGCCGAAAACACCCAGGTGTTTGGGCTCTAAGATCTTCGCTGCCTGTAGACCAAAATCCTCCATGCCGCTCTTCGATTTGGCCAGATGCCAAAGTGTATCAACGACCGCTTGAGGGACGCGTATCCCGGGGACTTGTAGCGCAGCTACAGAGAGATCGACTTCGCTCAGCAAGGACTCGGCCGGGATCGAAAACTTCTCAAAGGTTTGCAGCACGGCTAGAAGCAAAGCTCCTGAGAAACTGTCCGTCAACGCATGCATACTGCCACCATAGCGCAAGGGCAAGCCGGGCAGCAACGACTTATCTATTCATTGCAGAATGGTCCTCTAGTATAGCCTGAGCACCCTTTTCGCTCAACATGTATGTCGGCAAGAGAATAAATGTTCCTGGAATTCGCGGAAAGGCGGATGCGTCGATCACCCGAAGCCCTACTGTCCCCCGGACACGAAAACGACTGTCTAGCACCGTATTGTCGTTGTAATCCGAGGGACTTGCGCATATTCCAGCGCCCTTATTGTGCTCACCAACTTCTTCGGCGGGAATACACCCCATCGGCGCCGAGCAAGAGGCGTGATGCCCCCAGGCTTCACGCCGGACAAACTCCTGCAAACGCTCACGCTCACTCGAAAAGGTCTCCCCAGGGGCGAAGTTCTCCCCCGGCCATGTTTCGACAATCTTAGAGGCGAGCAAGGGCCCTGTCACCGTGCCAGCCATCTCGACGTTGGTTTGCTCTTCAATATCACGGACGAATTCGATCCCTCGGACAACTGCTTCCAAATCCCGTTCGCCGCGACTGCCTTCAAACCCAGGGTTGCCTTCTTCGTACTCCACGCCTTCATGGAAATAGTGGAAGTTTATGTCCGGTGTCGCTCGCGGGTTTACAACGCAGACTCCGTCCACCTCTTGTTCACAGCGCAAGCGAACCGTGCCACCACGATTGTCGGTGTGAGCCTTCAAGATCACCCAGGTAAAGAGATTCCGTGATTCTTCCTTCGGAATCAAAGCAGAATAGTTGGGTTTATAGCCTCGAAAGGGACCGGGAACTCCAAAAATGTGCAAGTCGGACTCTGCAGTCATACCAGAACGCTTCATCAGCGCCACAACACCACCATTGGTGGAATACAGCCCTTCCCCGCTCTCCTTCCAGTGCTTGAAACACAGGTCGCTGTCCACCGCGACGAAGTTACAATCTTCGGTCTCGATAAATGGCTCTGGAGCACCAAACGTAGCACCGGTGACGGCACTCTCGATTCCGACCTCGTAGCGGTCTTGCAGATTCTCTCCAACGCCCTTCAGAACAACTCTCTTGGGGATACCGAATCGCTCGAGTTCCTCCGCTGGTCCAATCCCGGACTGCATCAACACTTGAGGGGTATTAAACGCGCCAGCCGACACGATAACTTCTCCGCCTTCGCGGACACGAACCACACGGGTATCGGCGAACAAGTTGCTCGGAAAGCTCTCTGCCCCGTACAGCCCTCGGCCATCTAGAAATTCCACTTCGTTTGCCACGCACGGTCCATCACAACCACTTTCTGTGCCGTTGGCAAAGAGCACTCGAGACACTAAGGCCTGTGTCTTAATGGTTAGATTCCCTGTCGACAACGCTTCCAAAACTCGCTCACGCGAACCGCGGCGTTTGCCATTCCTGATGCTCTGTGGAAACGAGAATACTCCTTCCACATTGCCAACCCGAAGGTGGTCGTTAATGTTGTCCGCGAAGAAATCAGCATACGCACTCCACTTGCGAAAGGGGTCGAAGATATTGAAATCCCAATCTCCTGGATCGTGTCCGGCATTTACCATTTCGATAAAGGTCGCATCAATGATATCCAACAAGTTGTCGATCGCCTCTACGCCAAGCTCTGGCTCGAAGATATCAGCGACAAGTCCACTGAAGGGCGGAGGCTCCATTGGTAACCATTCGCGCAAGTAGTTTTCGTACTCGGACATCGATGAGGGGGAAAACGAGTCGTCATTGGTGAGAGTTGCCATGCGAGCCCAATCACTTGGTTTTGGCAACACGTTGATCATTGCGTTCACAGCAGTAGAACCGCCAAGGGTGCCACCACGAGGATACAGAATCCCTTTCGATGTTCTCTTGGTATCCAAATCGGACATGTCCGGATCTCCGTAATGTTCTACAAAGTAGCTCCATGCCAGCCCTGGTTCCTCACTTGCGATTGCGTGAAAAACTGGAATTTGATACGCCGGTTTACTGCCAGCATCGACGCCAGCTTCCAACACCAAAACAGTATGCCCCGCTTCGGCCAAGCGTGCTGCCACGGTGCCACCACCCGCTCCCGAGCCAACGATGATGAAGTCAAATTCCGTTTCCTCCAGCGCGCCGCAAGCTGGGCCAACACAGCCGCCAGTATCAAAAGAATCACATTTGCCCTCACCACATTGAATTGTGTCGCCATCAATAGACTGGGAACAACTAAAGGTGAGGGCAAAGAGGCAGGCGGGAATCGTGAGGTAAGAATTCATTGTGGTGGGTCTCTGGGTGGGGAAATGCTGTTTTAGCAGCGGCATTCGCTGGCCCAAATACAATCGACGCCACAAGACACCACAATTGCTGCCACGACGGCGCCTCGAGTGAGCGCTCGTATCGTATTGAAAGCAATTGTAGACCAGGCGGGCGCAGTGTCCGACTCTCCCCGAGTAAGATGCGCTTGCATTGCTGAATTGCGAGAGCGACTATGCCCCGTGTCCACCACAGAGCTTGGTTTACTCGTAGGCGTTGTAGTCGTGGTTGCGGCGCTCATCTTGCGACGAGCCTCGGGTGCTTCGTCGACGCTCAACGCGGCGATCCGACTCGAGATTCATTGGAACGAGCGCAGCGACTATATTGTTTACGTAGCGCTACCAATCCCCAGCCCCAATCGATGGGAGCAGGTAACAAATGATGAGAGCGATTGTCTAGTCACTAATTCTGGACGGACGATCATGCTTCGCGATGTTGAAGGCTTTGTTGTAGCCTACCCAAACGGACAAGTAGTGGATGCCGAGTTTCTAGGATTGCCACCCCCCAGGGCCATTCACTTCTTACCAGAAGACGGCGATGTGGATGAGACCCCCTTCGATTACGACACAACCCAAAAGGGGCAAAGCAGAGTTGGCGTCGAATACGGGCCGAGCCCCGCCAATCCAGGAGATAAGTCCCACTATCGGACTACTCTAAGGAATCTCACAGACCAGCCCATTCGAGTCACAGGATTCTCCGCGGCGTTTGTGAAATTCAAACGCAATGCACCGGTCAGACTTGAGCCCGGACGTCTATATGGCGTTGACGAATTTGTGAATTGGTATGGAGCAGACGAGGACGGATGGCTGCAACCAGGCGCAATTGTATCAGATCCCAACAATTGGGGCGCTCCCCCAGTCGTGTGGATCTATCGTTGCGAAACACTGGATGGTACGAATTTTGTGACTGGTAGACTGAGAGAGCAAATCGACAATGCCTAGTCTACATTGCGATCTTGTCCGAATAAGTGTGCACATCAAGGCTCTACGCTTAGCCAGAGCGTTCTTGAGGTTGCAGTCGCCCCATTTTGCCCTGCCGATAATCTCTCATCGCTTCCACGATTTCCTCTTTGGTGTTCATCACAAACGGCCCTCGGGCGACCACTGGCTCATGTAGCGGCTGCCCGTTTAGTACCAGCGCTCGTGCTCCTTCACTTGCCGCTAGGCGAATTGCGCCCTGTGTGTTTCGGTCGAACACCACGAGCTGCCCGGCCGCCAGGTCTTGTCCGGCTTGAACCTGTGCGTCTCCGCGCAACATGACCAGCAAGGTGGTAGTTCCTTGGTCGAGCTCAAATTCAACCTTTCCGTTTTCGCTGAACTCCAAGTCGAAGATGGTCATCGCTGTATGGGTATGGGCCGGTCCTTGGGCGCCACCTAGCGCGCCGGCGATTAGGCGTGCTTGTGCGCTTCCCAATTCGACATCGGGAAAGCTCTCAGCCTTCAGTAACTGATAGCCTGGAGTGCTCATCTTGTCACGCGCCGGCAGGTTAACCCACAACTGTATC
>JAESTW010000654.1 GCA_016763395.1 Kofleriaceae bacterium | reverse complement strand
GTCAACTGCGATCGGAAAGCCCGGCGCGCCTGCAGGATAGGGGGCACTTCCTGTCGTTATCAGTTGGCAACTGTATTTCGCTGACGGTCCGTTTCCGAGTTGCAGCTCCAGGCCATCGCAGATCAGAGCATTGTCGGTGCAGAGCAATGTGCAGATCCCAGCCGTTGTCAGGTCGGGGAAAAGTTCTTGGACTGTGTTGGATGAGATGCCATCGGAGTCCGCCAGATTGAAGGGAATCTCTGTAATGCAATTACCAAGACCAACCGGGCAATCGGAGTCTCGCTCACAGCCCAGGTAATCGGGAAGAGTGGGCATAGTGACCACGCCAGCGTCAACTCCCGAGTCGATAGCGGCGTCGAGGAATGAGGCATCTATGCCAGCACCGCTATCTGGCTGCTGCTCCCCCGCGTCTGCCAGGGTGACGTTGGCATCACTCTCAGCCGTCGTCTGAGTGTCGCCGCACCCAAAGCAAGCCGCGAGCGCAGCGAATGCGAGGCCCTGCCAGCGAATTTCGGGGCTTCGTCGCCATGACGAGTCCCGTTTCTTGCTGTCAATACGGAGGGAGGGCGCCAGGGTGTACTTCTGTCTTCGCATTTTGATCCTCATCTGTGGTGATGAGAGCCAAAAGGCCACATCGAAATCCAGACTATCAGCGCAGCGTCGATCTAGGGCGGGCGCTTCCGTACATGTTCCTTTACACAGCGCTGAGGTCTTGGCGGCAGCGCGTGCCGTCGCGGCTCAGCGAGAACTCGAAATAGAGCGAACCAGCGCGGGCAGGAAGTACGCCAGGGCAGCTGCCCGCATGAGATACATGGCCAAGAGCGCCAGCCACACGCCCTGGTTCGCAAAATTCTCACGCAGGATAAGATCCAACAGCACATAGCCCATTGACGAGATCAAGGCGGCCTTTCTCAGTGCAGCTCCTTGGGTGGCCCCTAAGAAAAACCCGTCGAGTTGCCAAGCGGGGATGCCGACTAGCGGGATAAGAGCACAGTACGGCATGAAATCCACAGCGACCTCACGGGCTTCGGCATCTGAAATCAATGATGTAATGATGGATGGTCCGACAAATAGAAAGGCGAGAGAAATACACAACCCGATGCCGAGCGAGAGCTCCGTCGTCACACGCATGGCGCGCCGCAGCCGGTGTACATCTTGAGCGCCATAGGCCTCACCAATCTCCTTCTCGGCGACAAATGCAAAGCCGTCCAAAACAAAGGCGGCCACCGTCACAAACTGCAAGAGCACTTCATTGCCGGCAAGAGTGGCGGTCCCCAGTGATGCCCCCGATCGAACAAACCAGGCGAAGCTAAATAGCAGAGCGAGAGTGCGAATCAGAATATCTCGATTGGCCGAGAAGAGTATGAGCAACTCCTTAGCGTGAAAGAGCCCCTTCTCGATCGCACGCTCACCCCAGAGCAAATAGACACCAAAGAGAAATGCCACCCATTCGGCGATCGCGGTGCCCATTCCGATGCCATAAGGTCCCCACCCAAGTTCACTCACAAAGTAGTAGTCCAGGGCTGCATTCACGCCATTCATTGCGATTTGCAGCGCCAAAAGAGCACCAGTGCGTCCTGTCCCGAGTAACCAGCCGGTCATCGCAAATGTCATGAGGAGTGCAGGAGCGCCCCAAATGCGCCCAGAAAAATACGCATCGGCAAGTTCTTCAACCGGCGCCTCCACACCAAAAGGCAGAAACATCACTTGCGGCAAGATCGGAGATAGCCCCCATATGATCACTCCCAATGCCCCACCCATCAGGAGCGCTCGCTGCAAGACAGCCCGAGCTCGCCTGGGCATGCCCGCTCCAAGCGCCTGCGCCACCAAGCCCGTCGTGGACATCCGAAGAAATCCAAATGCCCAATAGACAAAGCTAAAGCCCATACTCGCGATAGCAACAGCCGCCAGATCTATCTTCGTGCCATACAGTCCCATCACCGCTGTATCAACAACCCCGGTCGCTGCAATGGCAACCTGGGCGAACATCACCGGAATGGCGAGTCGGATCACGCCGACGCGTGTTAGCGAGCTATCGGACATTGGAACGGGACATTCGGCTGGCGGCGCGAGCTAACCAGCTATCGTGATAGGGTGCCACCGAAACCTAAACTCTTCTGCAAAACATACATACGGCATTTTATGAAAAATATATGCGTCTATTGTGGTTCCACCCCCGGAAAGCGAACCGAATATCTTGAATCTGCACGAACCCTCGCCAAAGAGCTCGTAAGACGAGATATCGGCTTGGTCTATGGAGGCGCCAGTGTTGGCATAATGGGAGAAATTGCCGATACGGTTCTCGCTAGCGGGGGAAGGGTACTGGGCGTCATCCCGCAGACCTTAGTGGATAAGGAAGTCTCTCATCATGGGTTAACGGAACTGAAAGTTGTCTCGTCCATGCACGAGCGCAAGGCGATCATGGCGGATGCGGCCGACGGATTTATCGCCCTTCCGGGAGGACTGGGAACCATTGAAGAATTGTTCGAAGTACTCACTTGGTCACAGCTTGGGTTTCATCAAAAGCCCTGTGCACTACTCAACGTGAACAACTACTATGACCACCTAGCCTTATTCTTAGATCACGCAGTCGAAGAACAATTTGTCAAACAACCCCATCGAGAGATGCTATTGGTTGGAACAAACCCAAAACAACTGCTGGACTCCATGGCCGCATACAAACCGCCCCATGGTGATAAGTGGATCTGACGCGCCCCGAAGCTTCATGATTCGTAGCGCTGTGGTTGCACTGGCCATTGGGCTACGGAAGGGTATCCATGGAACCATCCCCTTTGGTGATCCAATGAACGATGTCTTCGATTACTGTCCGATCTACAAATTTGCCCGCTCTTCCATTCCCTGAGACGCCTGATCCTTTGTCGTCGAAAAAGATATGATTGAGCGTAGGGTATTTACGAAAAGAGGCTCGCTTGTCTCCCAGTTGCTCTTTCCAGTAGAGGAAGTCTTTTTCAAATACTTGCTCGTCCTTTTCTCCATAGAGAATAAGCAAAGGTACATCTAGCGTCCTTGCAACTTCCGTTGGATTGTAGGAGCGCATATCAAGCC
>JAESTW010000653.1 GCA_016763395.1 Kofleriaceae bacterium | reverse complement strand
TGTGGGCTGTCAATGAGGTCCGCTTTGAACTCTTGCTGCGGCGTTCCTCCATCGATAGCGATCGAGGTAATTTCGTCCTGTCCGGATCCCGAAAGGCTGTCCGGTATTAGGTAGTAGAAGCGACCGCCATGGATCCCGAATGGACGCGTTGTTTGCACAAGTTCCACCTCAGATCCCACGACATCGCCATTGCTTAACATTAGTGAGTACGAGGTATTGTCTGCGGTATATACAATTCGATTGTCATCGGCGGCGAGCCAATCCACTCGTTCTGTGGGGTCAATGCTGTGGATCCGCGTTACAAAATTGGTGTTTTTCTCATACCGCATGATGCCGCCCATGACGCCCCAATAGATCGAGCTTGAGTTGCTCACAATGCTCGTAGGGCGCACTTGCTGCTGGGCGATTACCACCCTGGCGCCAGTGGCTGGGTCGATCCGAAGCATATCGGTACCTGACAGGGAGTCACTAAAATAGATCATGCCCTCATCTGCGAGCAGTCCACTGCGTTCGGGCGGGGGCGTGTTGAGAGAAGCTATGTCAGTGGTGGAGTAATTGCTCAAATCCACTTGTACGAGTTGCTGGCTTACGGATATAGCAACGGCAAAGAGTCCAGACGCGTCCCCGGACGCAGCGTGTACAGTTGAATCGATTCGGTGTGGGGTGCAGTCACCGACTCCGACCCCGCCATCTCCATCAACTCCGCCTCCGCCATCTCCCTGACCTGCCTGCATTGGCCGCTCGGCGATTCCACAAGAACCCAGACATGCAGCCATGACAAGGGCAGTAGCAGTGGTGCAGATTCCTGTCACGACGCTTTGGTACCACGCGTTAGTTGGTTGAGCCAACGACTAAAACTTACGCCGGATGGAACATTCAAGGTTGCGCCTGTGTACATATTCGACACTAGTTGGAGAGGTTCCATTGAAACCGAGTGTTGGCCAGGCCTCGGGAGAGCTCAATGCCAATCGCGGTAGTATCCTTGGTGATAAACGTACTCGGCGCACACATCACGCCTGTTCCACGAATGTGCCGCACGATCGTCCGCCTGAGTTCGGTTCGATAGGTCGGGGTGGTGCGCATCTCGTCGCATTGATTGCGGCTGGGGTAGCACTTAGTGACGGACCCCGATTCAACTTGATGAGGCCAGCGGTCTGCCACGATATCCGCTACGACAACTCTAACCTCCGTCAGGGCAACCGAATGCGAGTCTCCTGGGTTTGTGTAGAGTCCGAGTTCTTCTAGCACGCGGGGGTCTGTGTAGGGGGCGGGCTTGCCATCCTCTGGATTGTATACTTGGTTGAAGTCATACTGAAAGCAAGTCTGGCTATCGTCAAAGGACACCCACACGATAGAGTCGCTCATGGTGTTGGCTGGCACTCCGACCTCGCTCGCTTGATTGCCATGGCTGGCGACAACCGCAGTACTCTGAAACACCGCATTCACGGGGTGGGGGGCTTGGGCTTCGTGTGTCACAGAAGCACCTGCAGCGGAAAGCAACGCAATGGCACCAAATGCGGCGAAGAGACAACCGCTACCAAATAGCAAGAGTGCCATGAGCGGTACAAGACATCGCCGAAACGGTAGGGAAATAAATAGCCCGACTAGATGTCTGGTGTAAAACACCGGAAATGAGCGGCATCGCCGCGTAAAGTAGACGCTTGCGCAGCCAGCGTTAGGAGCTTGGGTGTTGAACTTGTTTAACACCAGGCTCCTAGGGCTAGGTGTACGTATCTTTAGGGGGGGATTCATTGCTCGATTCCTCAATCTCATGTTGTTAGTATTGGGTAATGCTCAAGAGAGACAGGCGGCGATCAAGTGGCGCACGAATCTGAGAAAAAAAGCGCAACGCGCCAAGCAGGAGAAATTCAGTGCTCTCTCGGCGCACTGCCAGAGGAGCGTGTTGGCGATTTTGCCTCAATGTCAGACTTACATGAGCGGCTCAGCGAGGTTTGGGCGATTGTCCGAGAAGCATGGCCCACGATTACGACCCCAACAGAAGTCTTCTTCCCTTACCTTGCGCAGCGGATTTCTGATGAGCAGATAAGCTTGGACGGGATGGATGTGGCTGGGCTCTATTTAGCTTGCGCTTGTGTGGCTCAAGAAGCGATTGCGCTTGAGAGTTTTCAACGAATCCTGACTCCGTATGCGCGCGGGCTCGTTTTGCGGATGGGGCTGACGCCGAGCGACGCAGATGACTTGGTGGGTACCCTAAATGAACAGCTACTAGTGGGCGGTGGCACGCCTCGGATCCTACAATTTGAGGGACGTGGAGGTTTGCATGCATGGCTCAAGGTATCTGTCACTCGAATGGGCCTGCGTCAGCGAAAGACGCGCGATCGGCAAGTGCCCCAGTCCATTGACGCCCAACTCTTACCAGAAGGGTCTGGCGATGATGTCGTGCTGGCCTACTTGCGAAAGCAGTATCGGCAGCCGTTTTTGGAGGCATTTCGAGAAGCATTCCAGACTTTATCGTCCGAAGATCGATTATTGATGCGCCAGAAGTTCATGGACGGTCTCACAGGAGATGAGCTTGCTTCTTTGCACCAACTTCATCGAGCCACGGTTGTACGGAAGTTAGCTCGCGCCCGACAAACGCTTGTGGGTGAAATTCGTAATCGTCTAATAGAGAAACTCCAAGTCAGTGATAATGAAGTCGACTCAATCATACGTGTATTGCGCAGCCAATTGGATGCTAGCTTTCATTCCCTCTTGGGGATTCATCGGGGGGACTCGTGAATAGGACCTTACTTGGCTTCTCGCTGGTTCTTTCCCTGGGCATGTTGATGCCGCGATCTGCCGAGGCAGACAAAGGCGCTGCGCGAGCGCACGCAGCCAAAGCGCAAGCAGCCCAATCGCGGGGAGAGTATCAAACTGCCATAGCGGAATTTAAGCGAGCATACGCCGCCTTCTCCTCTGCGCAGTTTCTCTACAATATCGCGCAAATTTACCGGAAAAACAGTGACTGTTCCAATGCGCTACAGTATTACGAATTATTCTTAGCTCATGCACCTTTTGAACAGGCGACGCTTTCCCGGGCCGCACAGGTTGCGCGCAAGTATCAGTCTACACTTCGGAGGGAATGTCCTCCGGCAGATCCTGTCCATCTTCAGCCAAGGTCAGAGCCGGACATGCCAACGCCTTATCCCTCAGGCCCTGCGCACTCAGAGCCAGCGCACTCTGAACCAGCTGTTGTAGTTGAACCACCATTGCATACTGGGCCACCCTCGCCCCCACCGAGTGTTACCACGGTGTCCTCTAGGCGGATGGTGCGTGTTACCAGTGGCGCAAATCGCTATGTACTTGGGGATGTGATCGTCCCTACTACGGGCATGGTGCAAGGGAGTTACGTAAGCCCTCTCGCTTTTGGTCAGCTGGACACTTGGGTGATCGCTACCGTTGGGGTTTCTCCTATGCGCTATCGAGTAACTATGGACAAGACCGATTTGGCGTATTTTATCCCTGCGTTGGTTGGACTTGAGCTCGCGTCTGATGCAAACGGCAAGGATGGCATCGTGATCCGCGGCGCGTTGCAAGTCGGCGTTCTTGGCATCACAGGACTTAAAGAGGGAAATCCCATGACTGAAGATCGACTCGAGACAGGTCTAACAGTGTCATTGGTAGCCAAAGCGCAAATTTCGGTAGGTATTCCTCTGAATTCTAACTGGTCGGTGACCGCTGGAGTGGAAGCAAGTTTGGGCAGTGCACCCGATGGCTTTGCTTCGGACATTCAGAGGATTTCTAGTGTTGGCGCAATGGCAGGTATTTCCCGAGCATTGTAAATGAAGACGAGTATGGGCATAGGGATGGAACTGCAGCCGCAATGTCCGGACGACGAGACGATTGCTGGCTATATTCAAGACCGACTGAGTGAGACATCACGTGCATGGGTGAATTCTCATTTGGACGCCTGCGAAGAATGCCGAACTCTGGTTTCGGCACTCGCCAAAACGGAAGGTCCGCAGGAACCGCCCTCAGAACATTGGTGTGGGCTGGAACCAGGAAGTTTCATCGACGATAAATACGAGATTGTTGAAGAAATCGGGGAGGGTGGCATGGGTGTGGTCTACCTCGCGAAACAAGCCGGCCTGCAGCGTACTGTCGCCATCAAGTTGATGCGCTCAGAGATTCATGCCTCCGTGGATGCTGCCGTTCGTTTTGCGCGCGAAGCCCGAATCACCGCGCAGATTGACAGCCCGCATGTGGTCAATATCTTGGACGTCGGAGTTACCAGCGACAAGATTCCCTACATGGTCATGGAGCATCTCAAGGGATGTGACTTAGCAACATACATTGCAGACCACGCTCCATTACAAATTGCCGAGGTGGTCAGTATCGTCCAGCAGCTTTGTGTGGGGCTTCGAGAGGCACACGCTGTCGGGGTTGTTCATCGGGACCTAAAGCCGGCGAATGTGTTTCTGGTGCGCTCTAGTCTCGATCAGAGTATCACCCGTGTTGTGATTCTCGATTTTGGTGTTTCCAAGTTCTCTGAGTCGGCTGCGGGCGGAATGGATTTGACGCAAACCGGGATGATTATGGGATCTCCACGCTACATGGCGCCTGAACAGTTGGCCGATTCCAAAAGCGTGGATTATCGAGCTGACTTATGGTCGGTCGGTATCATCCTCTACGAACTTCTCACAGGGCTGCCACCATTTCGTTCCAATACGCTGGTTCATCTTGTCACCGAAATTTTGAGCGGAAAGCGCGAGCCAATCTCATCCTTGCGTCCGGAGGTGCCTGCCTTCTTGATCGCAGCCGTCGATCAGTGTTTGAAGATAGAGGTTGAGCAGCGAACTGAAAGTGCGAGTGCCTTGCTACATGCTCTCGCTCATACTCAAGCTGCTCAGGTAGAGGCTATACCCGTGCTTCCGCCCCCACAAGGATTCTCGTTGCGAGCGATGATGGCTTTGCTTCTACTTGCTGTGGCCTCCGTGGCAGCTTTCTTGTTGTGGCCATCGTCAGATGCGGAGGTGGTACGTAAGCAGCCTCCGAGTACCGTGCCATTGGTAACACCCCTCACAGTTGATGCGTCAGTGCCAGTGCCAGATGCCCCCTCAGCCGCGGTTCTACAGCAGGATGCCGCTCCCGTTCCCGCCCCCGCCCAAAACTCAGTGGTGACTCCACCAAAGACGCCGCGAACGCGTCCACGTGGTCCGCGCCGGACAACGGAAGACAATGACGATGGCGAGTTGCTGGACATACCACTCTAAGGCGGCGTTGCACAATCTCCGCACAATCGGTCAAACAACCTGTCGCTCCCTGCCTTCTTAAAACCGGACAATTTCGATTCGGTCGATCCTAGATCGAAATTCTACTGCGCCGAGAGGCCGGACATCTCTACTGCGTGTTGACAAGGCGCACAGAACCGAAGGGCTATGACCCGGCCTGCTCTATCACGTCAAGCGTCGATACGCCGCTCACCATGACTTGCACTTGGTTCATCCCAGTTGAAATAATGGCGCACCCTGTACACGTGAAAGCTATGGTTGAGCCAATTGGCACCTCCAGTGCTCTGACGCGGACAGTTGTGGCCGTCTGGTAGGAATATTCGCACGTCTGGTTAGGCGAGCACGGTACCGGGGTTGTGTCGACCTCTTCGACAGTCAGACCGTAGTTGGAGTTGTTGACCGCGAGAAGACTGTAAACGGCTGGTGCAGCATCCAAGGTTGCCACTGCCATGGCGTCTGGCGCTGCGTCATAGGTGACTTCGCCAGCGGCATCTAGGGGGCGGCTTGCATCGGCAGGATCCGCTTCGGCATCAAAGATGATGCTGCATCCGGAACATAGATACGCGAGAGCTACCAGACCTTTCAAACCGTTACGACTCATTTTACTCATCGTAAGCTTGCAGAGGCTCAAGCTCAAGGGAAAATGTAAATGTAAAATCCAGCGCTCTCATCGGACGTTCCACCCATTTCTCACCCAGTTAAACCTGTCTCTTCCTGGTGCGCAGTTTTGAGCAGAGACGCGTCAAAGACTGGCGAAACTAGGGCCTTTCTAAAGCGCAGAAAGGCCGGACATTTCTCGTGCGTGTTGACACTCAACATTCTGCTGCATCGAATCCTGGACGAACTCTTCAAATTTCTGCCAGCAGACCAGGACGAGGTCCTGTTCGAAAACTCCTCGAGCAAGCCGTCACGCTTTGGAGCTATGCTCGCTATCGCTTTCGCTAGGAGTATCTCATCAGTGGTAGTTTAGAGAACGCTTCGACCTCGGTCGATTCAGCATAGGTAACCGTTTTTGTAAAATGCATATTCGTAAAGCAACACAATCAGACCTCCCGGCATTATTGAAATTTGAACAGGGTATCATCACTGCCGAAAGACACATGGATCCTACCCTAAAGGAAGGTCCTATCAACTATTACGACCTTGGCGAATATCTTGATGCTACCGATACCGAAGTTGTTGTAGCCGAAACCGGAGGAAAGCTGGTCGGAAGCGGATATGGCCAAATTCGTAAAAATCGGGGTTGTTTCAAGTATCCCGAATACGGGTCTATAGGTTTTATGTTCGTGGATGAAGATTATCGCGGGCAAGCCATTGCAAAACAAATTATCGAGCACCTGAATTCCTGGTTTGCATCGAGGAACATCGAAGAAGTTCGGCTAACGGTTTATGACAAAAACCCCGGCGCCATCAAAGCTTACGAAAAAGCAGGTTTTGAAAAACATCTTATTGAAATGCGATTAAACCTAAAGGACAAATAACCTGTCCGGGATGTAGCTCGTACCGAGAAGCAGGTCGGCTCGTTCAGGCTCTATCCTACGGGCGTATCTCGGACAGAACGCGCTATGAACTCGTCCTCCATAAAGGCGGCTGTCACAGTTCCCGTCTCAGCTTTTCTCCTAGGTGTTTCCCAAAAGCTCCGGTCTCCACCTTGATACTTTTGTCTCCAGCGAACGGTACTAGTACCCTCGACGGATGCTTACCACCCACCAAGTTGCAATTCTCTCGGTGTTATTACTAGCCTGCGGTCCTTTCCAGAAGAGCGTCCAACACGTACCTCCTGTGCCCAAAGTAGCACCGCTGGCAGCTAGTCCGGTTGAAGAAGCCCCTGTGTCCGAATCGGTACCTGCTTTGGTCGATGCTTCGGAGTCCACGCCATTCTCAATCTACGCCATCGATGTTGGCCAAGGAGACTCGACCTTGATCGTCGGCCCAAGGCAAGAAGGTGGCAGACGCACAGCACTGTTGATAGATGCGGGTGATGGAGGATACTTCGGGAAAGTTCGTGGGCAGTGCTGATGGTCACCAGTGCTAAGCTCCGAAATGAACCAGCATGCACTTACGCTTTCAATCCCCACAGACAAGACTCCGAAAGGTGCTATTAGTG
>JAESTW010000652.1 GCA_016763395.1 Kofleriaceae bacterium | reverse complement strand
CCAATGAGATCATCAAAGAAGGGCCATCGATGGGACATTTCCTGGAGGATTTCGAGTTTTGCTGAATCTGCCACAAGCTCGCTCAGCGCGTGTCCGATGCCAAGCCAGCCGGGAAGCATGAGTCTGATTTGCGTCCATCCAAAGACCCACGGAATCGCGCGAATGCCAGCCATGGTTACGCCCTTCTTCTCGGTAGGCCGGACGGGAGCCAAAGTGCACGTGGGCCAGTTCTTTTACCGGAGTCGCCTTCGTAAAAAGATGAAAAAGCCGGTCGTCTTCGTAGACCAAGGAGCGGAACTTCTTGACCGCAATACCACTGAGCTCGTCCATCAGCTCTCGATACTGCGCTCGTCGTGCTGCCGGTACCTCGTCACGCCAGTCTCTAAAGCCGGCCATAAGGGTGCCGCTCAACATGACCTCCAGGCTGCGTTCTGCAATTGGTGGAAGCCCAAACTTTTGCGAAATCACTTCCCCTTGCTCGGTAATTTTAATGCGGCCCTGCAAACTTTTTGGCGGAAGTGCGGCCAACGCCCGGAAGACTGGTGAACCGCCGCCTCTACCGACGGTACCGCCCCGTCCGTGGAAAAGTGTAAGAGAAACTCCGGCCTTCGCGCACACTTCGGTGAGTTCTTCTTGCGCCCGATAGAGTGCCCACGACGCTGGCAAAAGACCTGCGTCCTTTGCCGAATCCGAATATCCCAGCATGATTTCCTGGTGCATTCCTCGCGCAGCAAGCTGTTTCATGTACACTGGGTCTACGAACAATTCTGTCATTACGCCAGATGCGTTGTTGAGATCGTCTCCGGTCTCAAAAAGCGGTACAACGTCAATACTCGACTCGGGTGAATCTCCCGCCAAGTCAACAAGCCCCGCTTCTTTGCCGAGTAAGAGTACTCGCAAGAGATCGTCGGTACCTCTGGCCATCGAGATGATGTAGGTTTGAGCCGCCTGCTTGGATATCTCTTTTTGGATCGTTGCCATCGTGGCGAAGACCTTGAGTACCTTTGCCGTCGAAGCCGACACTTCCGTGTGTGGGCTCAAGAAGGGCCTCCTGCCCAAAAGCTCTTTGTGCATCTGCGCTCTGTCGAGTAAATCGATACCAACTTCTTTGGCAATATCGGACAGAGCATCGGTGTGAACGTCCGAATCGTCACGAATGTCGAGGGCGTAGCCAGCAAAGCCGTGAATTCGAACTCGAGACAGAAAGGGCTGGAGAAGTTCTCGGTTGGAGAAGTTTGCCTTCGCTGCCACAAGGGCGTCTTGCACCAAGAGCAGATCTGCTTCTAACTCATCAGCACCAGCATAGACCGCCGGAAAACTGCCGCCTCGTTCGAAATGTCGGGCACTCAATTGCTCACAATTCTGCTCGAGGCGTGCTCGAATGTACTGTAGTTTCAGCCGAATCGGCTCGTCTTTTTCTAGACGTCCATGAGTCTCAAAAACTCGGGGAAGACGCTCCGCATCGACAGCGAGCGAGTTTCGCAGAGCTTCAGGCATGGGGCTAATCGCCGCTGACAACGACAATCTCTTAAAGAGTTGCTTTGCCCAATCTGCATACTCTTTGATTACGCCATGCGAATTATGCCGAGAGGTAGCCATGGTTATCTCTGGCGTTACAAATGGGTTTCCATCGCGATCGCCACCAACCCAACTGCCGACAGAAAGCGGCCGGACAGGCCCTAGTCTTGTGTCGAAGTGTTTTTCATAGACCCGTTCCAGCCTCTCCGAAATTCGGGCGTACGCTGTAATCAGCCGGTCTTCCAAATACCACTGAACGGTACTAACCTCATCCATCACCTTAGGCCTGTCTCGGCGAAGCTCAGAAGTTAGCCACAGTAGCTCAATCTCGGCCTCCAGTTTCTGGTCGAGTTCTGCGCGAGCACTAGCCCCCAGTTGGTCCCTTGCCAGAAGAGAGTCGGCGATTCGCTCTTGCTGAGACAATATCGTACGCCGAGTTGCCTCTGTAGGGTGTGCAGTCAGCACCGGACGTACATCCAGGTTTCGAACGGCGCGGGCTACCTCTTCTGCACTGAGTCCCTGCGATTTCAGCTGTCCGAAACACCAATCGAGGGAGCCAGGTTGCGCCGAGTTTGAGGGATCTAGTTCATGCGCTCGGCGACGGCGTACTCGGTGTACTTGCTCAGCGGTGTTGATGAGCAAGAAAAACAAGGTAAAGGCTCGTGCAACAGGCGCGGCGACCTCAAGTGGAAGCGTATCGACATGTTGCAATAGCTCGTCCAAGGAGCTGGACTGCTCTTCCTCTCGGCGACGAGCTCGACACCGGACACGTAAATCCTCGACTGCTTCAAATACTTCTTTGCCCTCAAAATGTTCGATGACTCGTCCAAGTGCGCTGGAGAGCCAGCGTACGTTTTCATGAAGAGGGGTGTCTTGATCTCTCGCTCGTTCCATTTGCAAGAGAGCGTACCCTAGCAGCCCGAGGTGGAAGTACACCGCGAGCATTTATTGTCGGGCAAAGGCGCCAAACTGCCAGAATTGAGCTTCTACGTCGCTTAGCTAGTCGATTTGGATCACGCCGCAAGGGAAGACGGCTGCTACGTGATGGAGCTCGCCGTCCTTAATCGTCTCGCAAGCAGCACCTAAAATCTCAAAGGAGCGGCCATCGACCATGTTCCACTCGGTACCAAAATCAAGCTCTGCGCCGTCCAGTGATACGTGGCCAGATGCCGCCCTGCCAGGATCGACTTCTCCGTTGATCGTAAACACGCAGCCAGAGACTCCGCCGACAATAACGTCAAAGGCATCCACTAAGTCCTGTGGATTCAAGGCTACGAAAAACTCTGCATTGTCCATGCCGCCAATAGGCAGCCCAGCTCCTGCATTTGCCATATCCTGCAAGTGGTCTGCTCCGACATCGTCACCAACACTTACGACATACACGCGAATCCCAGCGTCAAATGCCCGCTGCGCAGCTGCTATCGATTGTGCCTCACCCATATTGGGGTTCGGTTGCTCACAGGTGTCCGGGAGTCCGTCTGTCCCCAGTACAATCACTTTTCGTCCGGGGTTTGCGTCCGCCTGTAGAAGCGTAACCACAGCATCAATCGACTCGCCAGTTGGGGTGTCCCCTTGTGGCCCGGCGTTGCCAAACACCGCATCAATGGCGGCGCGGTTGTCCAATGAGGCATTTACATTGGTCATT
>JAESTW010000651.1 GCA_016763395.1 Kofleriaceae bacterium | reverse complement strand
TTTCGGACAATGGCTTCGTTTGGGTTCAGCATTAGGTGTCTTGCCGGATTGCGGGTTTTCTGTTGGGGCGTCGAATCATCTTGTGTAGTGCTTTTCCTGTTGGAACCATAGGATATACGGCATCCTCGGCTACGACTCGAAATTCGATAAGATGAGTGCCCGGGGTTCGTTGCGCGGTTTGTATCGCATCCACAATTTTATCCCTGGAATCGACCATCGCTCCAGTGAGTCCGTGTGCTTCTGCGAGCTTTACAAAGTCCGGTGAGCTTATCGGCGTGGACGAGTATCGTTTGTCATAGAACATTTCTTGCCATTGCCGGACCATGCCCAGAAACCCGTTGTTGATGAGCACGATTTTTATATTCAAGCCTTCTTGCTTGCAGGTCTGCAGCTCGCAGGCCGTCATTTGAAAACCGCCGTCGCCCGCAATGACCCAAACTTCTGCATCAGGATTGCCGAAGGTTGCGCCAATGGCTGCGGGCAAAGCGAATCCCATGGTGCCAAGCCCGCCTGAGGTTATGAGGGTTCGGGGCCGGTTATGCGGGTAATACTGAGCTTCCCACATCTGATGTTGTCCGACGTCTGTAACGATAATGGCATCGTCCCCGGTGAGTTTGCGAAGCTCGTGGATGACACGCGCGGCATAAAGATTGCCGTCATCTTCCGCAAGGAGAATGTCGCGTTGCTCCGCTTCACTGCGCAGTTCGGTGATATGGGCGTTCCAGGTAGTTCGCTGGCGACTGGGAAGTCGCTCGTTCAGTGTGTTGAGAGTTGTTCTCAGGTCGCCGACAATGCCCACGTCCACTTTGACGTTCTTGTCGATCTCGGCGGGATCAATGTCGATGTGAACTTTTTTTGCATGGGTTGCATAGGTCGCCAAATCTCCCGTCACGCGATCGTCAAAACGCATACCAAAGGCCAGTAGCAGATCAGCTTCTTGAATTGCTTCATTGACCCATGCCTCGCCGTGCATTCCCATCATGCCTAGATTCGAAGGGTGCGTTGCGGGCAATGAACCGAGCCCGAGCAAGGTGAGAGCAACCGGAACGTCGTTGGTTTCAACGAATTTGAGAAGCGCAGTCTCCGCACCGGACATGATAACGCCTTGTCCGGCTAGGATGATCGGACGTTTGGCATCTTTGAGCAGTGCAAGTGCTCGATCAAATTCCTTGGGCAACGCGCTCAAATCGGGGCGGTAGCCGCGCAATCGAACCGGCTCATCGCTCCAGCTAAACTCTACTTCTTGGTTCTGTGCATCCTTGGTGATATCGACGAGAACCGGTCCCGGTCGTCCAGAACGAGCAACATAAAATGCCTCGCGAAGAACTCGTACGATGTCTTCGGCATTGGTAACCAAATAGTTGTGCTTGGTGATTGGCTGGGTGATGCCGGTAATATCGCATTCTTGAAATGCATCTTTACCAATGACTGACGAGCCAACTTGTCCGGTGATACAGACGATCGGAGAGGAATCCATATTTGCTGTGGCAATGCCTGTCACCAAGTTTGTCGCGCCGGGCCCCGATGTCGCTATGCACACGCCCACTTGTCCGGACGCGCGCGCGAAGCCATCAGCTGCGTGACTGGCCCCTTGCTCGTGGCGGGTGAGTACATGGTGGATTTTATAGTCCAAGAGGGCGTCGTATGCCGGCATGATAGCACCGCCTGGGTAGCCGAATATTGTGTCGACTCCTTCACGAGTTACGACTTCCCAAATTAGCTGCGCGCCTGTCCGTTTCATAATAACATTCCAAATCTCGCGGAATCAGATTCCCAAGTAAGTTTGGCAGGGTATCCCAGCACCAATCGTAGTGCCAAGAATTCGCGGCAGATTAAAAGGTAGCTGTCTATACTATTAAGATTGGTACTCGATTTGGCTGGTTTGAGTAGTGTCTTAACTAGTGGCTGAAACTACGAACCGCACTTCAGAGCAGACGTTTGCTAGAGTAGTTTACGTAGAGTCGCTCCATACGGTGGTAGGCAAATGGTGAAGATGACAGTACCGATCAGCTGGAGTACCATTTTCGCATGGCAGACCAAGACAACATCCGCAGCAAAGTAGTAACGACTGGAGCGCAGCGTTCACCGAATCGAGCGATGTTGCGAGCGGTGGGATTTGTTGATGCAGATTTCAATAAACCCATTGTTGGTGTCGCCAATGCGCACAGTACGTTAACGCCGTGCAACGTGGGGATTGGGGCGCTGGTACGTCGCGGTGAAGAGGCGCTTGTAGAGGCTGGCGCAAAACCTTTGACCTTTGGAACCATTACGATCGCAGATGGTATCTCGATGGGCACCGAGGGCATGAAGTACTCGCTGGTATCGCGGGAGGTCATCGCTGACTCCATTGAGACGGTTTGCAACGGACAGAGTATGGACGCTTGTCTGGCCTTTGGCGGTTGCGATAAGAATATGCCCGGCGCGATGATCGCAATTGCGCGAATGAACATACCCTCAGTGTTTGTCTATGGAGGCACTATCAAACCCGGACGCTTGCATGGACGGGATTTGAATGTGGTGAGTGTATTTGAGGCGGTGGGACAACATGCTGCTGGAACGATCGATGACGAAGAATTGGGAAAAATCGAACGCAATGCTTGTCCGGGCCCTGGTTCTTGCGGCGGAATGTACACGGCGAACACCATGTCCTCGGCGATTGAAGCGATGGGCATGAGCTTACCTTTCTCGTCGACTATGGCAGCCGTCGATGAGGAAAAGTCAGTCAGTGCTGCGGAGTCCGCTCGCGTTCTTGTGGCGTGTATCAAGGCGCAGCGATTGCCCAAGCAGATTATGACGCGCGAGGCCTTTCTCAACGCTGTTGCGGTTGTAATGGCAGTTGGTGGATCGACCAATGCGGTCCTGCACTTGCCAGCGATTGCTCATGCGGCGGGAGTGCAGCTGGGCCTCGATGATTTCGATGCCGTCGCGAGAAAGGTGCCGGTGCTATGCGATCTCAAACCATCGGGGCAATTTCTCACCATTGACTTTCATCGCGCTGGCGGTGTTCCGCAGGTCATGAAAATGCTTTTGTCCCAAGGACTCATCGATGGCGATTGCATGACCATTACGGGAAAGACGATCGCTGAGACATTGTCTGAGATACCAGAGGTGCCACGGGATGATCAGACTGTGATTCGCAAATGGGAGAACCCGGTCTATGCACAGGGACACCTGTCGATCTTGCGCGGGAACTTGGCGTCCGGTGGCTGTGTTGCGAAAACATCTGGCGTGGCAAAGCGGCGAATCGAAGGTCCTGCCAAAGTATACGATTGCGAGGAGGACTCTCTCAAAGCGATTTTGGCGGGCGATGTCGTTGCCGGTGACATTGTCGTGATTCGCTATGAAGGTCCGGTTGGTGGTCCGGGAATGCGGGAGATGCTCGCACCAACCTCCGCGATCATTGGCGCCGGACTTGGTGATAAAGTTGGGCTTATTACCGATGGGCGTTTTTCTGGTGGTACCTATGGCATGGTGGTTGGACATATCGTTCCAGAGGCAGCACTTGGCGGTGCGATTGCCTTGGTTCGCACGGGCGACTTGATTGAAATAGACGCGGACAACAATACGCTGACCTTGAAAGTGGCGGACAAAGAGCTTTCTGAGCGCCGGGCAGCATGGGTGGCGAAACCGCCCAAGTACACACGCGGCGTCTTGGCCAAGTATGCCCGGCTTGTATCGCCGGCAAACACGGGCGCAGTCACGGATGTCCGGAAGTGAGCACCTGATCATGTCCGCGATGCGAGAGTACCTCATCAAGCCAATAACGGTAGCAGAGCTTAAATCTCGATGAGATAGGCTCCGCATCCACTCCTTGGTTAACCCTTGTCCGCCTTGGTTCGCACCTACCCCTGGTATCCCCATCGATTCGACACACCGAGAAACCATTTTTTCTCGCTGGGATGGTGCTGTTTCCGCCTCGGACACTTTGGTATGACTAGGCCATGCGATTCTCCGGCCTAACTTCCTCCTCTGTTGCGTCTTTGCTATGTTGTCTTATTGGCAACGGTTGCAAGGGCGGCGACAAAAAAACTGACTCACCACACAGAGTGCGTGCTGTGGTGATCAACAAGAAACTAAGCACCTTTGGTTATAAGATCGACCTTGAAAAACTTAAGTTCGAAACGCTTGGTGCAGAGCAAGCAAAAGCTGATCTAGCCCAGCAATTCAGTTTGCAGTCAGATGTGATTTGGCGCGCCCAGTACCTGCTGCAATATCTTACACTCGAGGAACCTCCCGTCTCTTTTGAGTCCTTTCAGCAGCAAAGCGCCATAAACGCCTCCAATACCTTCCTGGCCTACTACCATCCCGAACGTCATAGTCTTGTGTTTCTCGAATCGGACTATGCTGGGCCAGGTGCCGACGATGGTTTGGTTGCTCATGAACTCATCCATGCTTACCAAAGCCGTGTTCTTGGCGGGCTTGGGAACTTCTTGCGAAATTCGGAAAGCTTGGATGATTTATTCGTAAGGCGCATCGTCATCGAAGGACACGCGGAGGCAGTCTCTTCAGCGGTGGTTCGTGCTGGCGAAGATCATGATCTGCAGACAGTCGCTCTTGTTGATGACACCGATTCTATTGAACAGGTGTTCTCAGGTGAGGCCCTAAGTTTAATCTACCGCGCTGGCCGAAGGTTCTTTTGGCTCATGCATGCCGATGGTGGCTGGGAGTTGGTAGAGGAAGTATTACAGTCTCGGCCAACGTCATCAGAGCAGATGCTGCATCCCAGCAAACTCGGTCAAGACATGCCTACCACGATAGATTTACCACCGTGGCCGAGCGCCGCCGGGCAGGCCAAGCGACAATTTGAAACGGTTGTCGGCGAGTTTGCGATCTATGGGATGCTCATTAACAACGGTCTGCGCGTCACGGAGGCATACATCTCGGCGACAGGATGGGACGGCGATCTCATGCGGGTATATCAAGTTGGCAATGACGAATGGGTGATGGTTTGGCGGACCCTTTGGGATCGAAATGAAGATGCTAAACAGTTTGTCGAGGCTTTTTCTGCGAAAAAGTCGGACACCTCGAGACTACGTCTGCGCCAGAAAGGCTGCGCTGTCGACCTCGTATACGCGAAAGACCAAGCAATTGCGCCTCTACTACACGCAGTTCTCAACACCGCTGAGTGCCCAGCCGACACCACTACAGACGTATTGAGCACAATCTCCGAGGAGCAACGTGCGCTAACCAAACTCAAAGACGAGCCCAAGGTGCGCTCCAATCGCTGGCTTATACCGCGGGTTGGCCTTTCTATTGCTGTACCTCTTGGCTGGAAGGAAATGACCAACAACGGTCGGGCTAGCCTGGTAGCACCTGCCTCTGCAGCCTTCTCAGCCAATTTGAATGTGATCGACTTACCGCGTAACGGACAGTCCTTGGAGGATTTGCTGAAGAGTGAGACTGCGCCAGTAAAAAATATCGACAGCCTCACACTGGATCATTCTATCATCGGCACCACCAACGGCATCTCTACCCTGCGGATCGAGTTTCACGGTACTATGCCCGGTATGTCCTCTGCGATGCACTTCATCGTGACGGAGTATCTGTGCACAGATCGTTACGTTGTCATTACGGCGACAGGCTTGTACAGCCACAGGAAAGAGGATTCCCCCATTCTTGAAGCAGCCATTGCTAGCCTCGAAATCGACAAAGAGCTGTGCAACCCTCTGTAACCATCTTCCAAGCCTTTTGCATTGGAAAGCTTGGAATTACAACGTCGTAGCGTCCACAACATCGCAGAGTAACGGTGGACGAGGATGTCCCCACCGGGAGTTATCCACAGAGAATCTGAGAATCGGTACTTCGT
>JAESTW010000650.1 GCA_016763395.1 Kofleriaceae bacterium | reverse complement strand
GCCAATTGCGTCAGCCATGCCCGAAGGTGTTCGGAAACCACCAGTTACGCACAGCGGAACCGTAACAGAATCTCGAGCGTTCTTTACAAACTTAAGGAAGTACCCTTCTCGGCTACTCTCCTCGCGCTTCTTCCGTGCTCCCATCATCGCCGGTGCTTCGTAGGTTCCCCCGGACACCTCAATGAGATCGATACCCAGCTTCACCAGTTCTTGCATAACCAAGACCGAATCCTCTTCGCTGAGGCCGCCCTTTTGAAAATCGGCGGAATTGAGTTTGATTCCGATAGGAAATTCTGGACCTACCGCATCGCGAATACTGCGATAGATGGAGAGCGCAAACCGTGAGCGATTTTCTAGCGAACCTCCCCATTTATCCTCTCGGACGTTATGATGCGGTGAGAGAAATTGGGAAACCAAATATCCGTGAGCGCCATGAATTTGCACACCGGTAAAGCCCGCTTTCTTTGCGATTCTTGCCGACTCACCAAAGCGGACAATGATATCCTCAATCTCCTCTTCCCGAAGTGCGCGAGGCGTTGCAAAGGCGCCGGACAGAGCTTTGCCAAAGCTAACGGCTGACGGAGCTACCGTTTCTGAGTCGAGAAATTTGGGAGATTGCTTGCCCGGATGATTGAGCTGCATCCACAAATGGGTGTTGTTTTCCGTCCCCGCCTTGGCCCAAGCGCGAAGCTCGTCCATGCCACTCTCATCTTCCACCACAACATTGCCAGGCTCACCCAAGCGCCGCCGATCAATCATTACGTTGCCAGTAACCAAAATACCTGTGCCACCGTGGGCCCAACGTCTGTATAAGGTGGCGAGCTTTTTCGTAGCTTTGAGTTCGGACGATCCCAACACTTCACCCATCGCGGATTTCAGAATGCGGTTCTTGACAATGGCTCCACAGGGCAAAGTCAGAGGCTGGGCAAGTGGTTCGATATCGCTGGACATTCGCGGCAGTCTAGCCCCTGCCCGCCCCCGTCGCCAATCGGTTTTCCCTGGAGTGCTTTTTGCGGATAATTCTGAATAAAACAGCCAACACTGCAAACAAGATGAAAAATCGCGCCTTCGAAATGTCTGGTGTAGAACACCAGAAATCAGCGGCATCGCCGCGTAACGCGGACGCTTGCGCAGCCAGCGTTAGGAAGCTGGTGTTGAACTCGTTTAACACCAGATTCCAAATGTAGAACACCACAAATCAGCGGTATGGCCGCGTAGCCTAGGACGCGCAATAGCAGCAGCCCTCCCGCAGCCGATATCCAAGCGAGATGGACACATAGTAGCCAGCAACGGCGATATCGTGACCTGGTGCTTCGGACACTTGTTGGAACAAGTGCCTCCCGAGGCCTACCGTTGTCCGGTGGATGCAAGATGGACTTGTCTATACCGCCTGCATTGCGCTATGGCGTCGAACAGGCCATCTCCGTGCAGGCCCAATTGCCGTCCCTGTCACAGGTGCAACTGTTGCAGCCGTTCTCCGCTGGCCTGGCCTCGCCCTTGCTGCATTTGACCGCAGGCGTCGGTTCACTCTTTGCCTTGGTGCTAGAGCTGCAGCCAGATAGCGTAGCTGCCGCAAGGAAGACGACTGTGGACATTAGGATTTGTTGCATTGGTTCTCCGTTGATTTTCTTGGAAATACGCGCGGAGTTTGCGAATGGCCTAGAGGACCGCCTGCGATTTGCCCGCCAAGTCTGCGACTTGTTTCTAGTCTTCACAGTCCCTCTATACAGCTGCAATCAAATTTCCCTGATCGGCAATCTCTCCGCCACGCACTGTAAAGGAGGTGGCAATTGTCTTCGTGACGGCAGAGCCGGGATGTTAAGATCCTCATCAATGCTCACACGTGTGCTTATGATTTCTGGACTTTTTGCATTGATGGCCTGTGGTGACAAAAAGAAGGTTTCTCCGCCGACCGAAGTTGCGAACTCCGCACCCACGCCGGTAGCTCAGGTGGCGCCGGTAGTTGCGTCCCCCTCACCAAAGGCAGCACAACCATTGAACGCTGCTGCTGGCGATGCCTCCACCGCCGCTCCATCGCCGGCCCAAGCAGCGCCCCGTGCCTTTGATGCAGATTATGGGGATTTGGATGTCTGGGGTGGTCTCGCCGGTGAGAACAATGCCAACAGTGACGGTGAGTGGAGCTTCGCGCCCCCGGTGAAGCACGGGCAATTCCACTGGCTATCAAAAGAGAGTATTTCCGCAGTGGTCGAAAAGAAACGTGGTGTTATTCGTAAGTGCTACGACAGAGTTCTCAAGAAGAGCCCTGGGCTAGTGGGCACGCTCACCACAAATATCAAAATAGCTGCAACCGGCTCGGTTCTCGCCGCAACCGGCTCGGGTTTCCCCGACGAGCGGGTGACTTTATGTGTCATCAAACACATCAAGAAGCTGAAATTTCCCGAATTTGACAACGAACGCCCAGTGAACATTCGCTATCCATTTGTGTTCAATCAGGAATAAGGACGGGAGTCGAGATTCAGTATTTCGTTGCGGCACAAATTGTGCTATCAGAAAATCTCTCAACGAGGAGGGCCTGATGGCATCCGTCGCTACTTCTCAGCATTCCTCCGATATCGGGATTTGCGCTGCCTTTGCAGGCAGATGCGGCACTAGGGTCTCTAGCTGTAGCGCCACCGTGGACGTTTTCCCCTAAAGTTTGTTCCCATCCCCCCCCTTATGGGTGATAACTCGGCCTGAGACAGACTCGCAGACATCTAGGTTTGGTCGGTTACGGCCAAGCTGAACCATAGCTATAGTCCACGCCTCTTAAGTTTGTGCCAGCTGAGCCGATCCAGTACGCTGATGGCCAAGACTAACATGAGCATGCCCCCCGGAAACAGGCAACTCCCACAGAAGAAGAGATTGACATACAGGGTCACAGTCCGACAACGGCCAGTATCGGACTTGCAGGCCGATACTATTACCGGTCCTCCGCTTCCCGTACACCAGGAAGCGGCGTCAGTTGGCCCGAACTTGCGTCGGCCCCGAGAAATTCTGGAGCGCGAATCCTTGCGCCATCAAAACTCAGAGAGGCGACAAGATAATATGAAATTGTCTTGCGTGATGATTGTTGACGATTGTGAATCGGCCCAGTTCCTCACAGAAATAGCGATTAGAAAACACGACCCCGCAATAACCATCGTTCGCGCCTATGATGGAGTAGAGGCCCTCCAGCTCCTGGACGACGCAGAGCAACTGCCCGATATCATCTTTTTGGATATCGATATGCCGCGCATGAGTGGGCATGAATTCCTAGTTGAATACAGCAAAAGAGAGGCAAGCAATGCTATCGCCGTTGTCATGCTGACCTCATCTGACCGAGAGGACGACAAGCAGAAGGCCTTACAGCATGGGAATGTTAAAAGTTACTTACTCAAACCCCTGAAGGTAAAAGACATCAGAGACGTCGTTACGTTACTTGGGGAACAAACTTTAGAGACCGGCCGAGATCGGAAGCCCCAGGAAGCCCCCGTGCCACCAAGAGTCACTCCTTCTTGCTAGAGTTTTCCTACATAAGCTCCCTTATGGGGGACAGGCGCTTGGTCGAACCTTTGGCGGCCTTGGCTGTGGGACCAAAAGTTTGTGCACATAACCCCCCTTATGGGTAATAACCTCGCTGATTCGCGGCGATAGCACATGCCCCTTTTCTTGTCCGCACGCCCGCTCACCTCTTATTGGCAGCGTGTTGCGCACCTGTCACAGCATAAGGATTTCGGGCATGAGTAGGGGCAAAGAGATGGGTTTGCTGCCGGGGACCGAAGAGCTTGCGCCCCGAATGGTCG
>JAESTW010000649.1 GCA_016763395.1 Kofleriaceae bacterium | reverse complement strand
GTCAGCGAGGCGGCAATTGCATCGGCTGTAGCGTTCCTGTTCACCCACTGCGGTGTAGTCGTAGAGACTTCTGCCGCGGTTCCCGTAGCTGCCATACGGGAGAAGCAGGTGCACTTCGGTGACACGGAGAAGGTTGTTGTTGTCATATCAGGCGGCAATATAGACTCGAGTGCTCTCGATGCCTTTCTGTCCGAAGAATCCTGCCCATAGGATGTCCGAGGAGCCTTCCCGCCATCAACTTGGGCAGTGGTTCACGCCCGATCCTGTGGTAGATTTGGTGTTGGCTCTTGTGATGCACGGCCGTCCGAGGGCGGAGACCCTGCTCGATCCCAGCTGTGGTGATGGCGCGTTCCTGAGGAGGGCAAAGGCTGCGGGTATCGCTGTTGATGGCTTGCATGGGGTAGACGTTGACCCTCGGGCGCTCGCATCGGCCGGAGAGCAAGTCCCTGCGGCCAGCCTACACCACAGAGACTTTTTCGATCAGGCATCGACAACCGATTTCGACCTGGTTGTCGGGAATCCGCCTTATGTCCGCCAGGAGCGGCTCGGACAGAAACAAAAGGCACTGATTCAAAAGGCGCTGTCTTCGGACTGGCCGTCAATTCCCCTGCCGGAAATAAAGAAGTTGGTGGGCCGAGGAGATTTGGCTGCTCCCTTTTTACTCCGGACAATTCGGCTGCTTGCAGAAAACGGGCGGGCTGCCTTTGTATTGTCGAGCGCCTTGCTCGATTCTGCCTATGGTGCTCAGCTTTGGCGCCTTTTGGGAAAATTGGCTACGGTTGAATACATCGTGGATGCACCCAGCGAGCAGTGGTTCAGCGATGCTTCTGTACATACCTGCATTGTTGTTCTGCGTGCTGGCGCGTCCGACGACCCCGTGCAAATTGGCCGTCTCAAGTGCTCAACTGAGAAGGCAGCGAAAGCCATCGCGGCAGGAAAAGAGCTTCGAGATATCTGTACACAGCGCTTGGCCGCACAGAATGCGCCTGAGACATGGCCCGCGTCGCTGCGCGCGCCGGACACGTGGCATCAGTTCTCCAGTCGGGCAGGAGGGACGCTGATACAACTGGGAGACATTGCGACAATACGGCGTGGAATCACTTCTGGTGCAAATGACATTTTCTATATATCGAAAGAACAGACCAGTGGAGTTCCCAAACGTTTCCTCTTTCCCCTTCTGCGCTCTCCGAGCAAAGAGGGCTTGCGACAAATCGAATTTGACACTGAGATAAATTCGCAGTCAGTGCTACTTCTTCACGGTGGTGAAAATTTGGAAAGTGAGCCAGGTCTCTCCGCGTATTTGAACTCTTTCACAGGAGCCGAGACACGAAAATCCCTGGCGGCTAGAACCCCGTGGTGGAGCCTAAAGGCAAAATCTGCACAGGTGTTTCTGTGTAAATCCTACGCCGACAGATTTATTCAGCCCTATGCCACAGGTCCCGTTTTCGCAGATCAGAGACTCTATTGCGTCCATGCCAAAGCCGGGGTGGATGCAGAGCTCTTGTCCGCGGTACTCAACTCAACGATGACAGCTCTCGCGCTCGAATCGCTTGGTCGAGCTTCCATGGGGCAGGGCGTTTTGGAATGGAGTACTGCGGACATAAGAACATTGCCAGTTGTTGATCCGGGCAATATTGGTGACGTTAATCGGGTGCTCTCGGCGTTTAGGTCGCTGAGACGGCGTGCTCAGAAAACGGTGGGCGAAAATTGGGACAGTGAGTATCGGCGAGAACTCGACTCGGCGGTATTGGCTAGCTGGCCGGACATACTCACCATGCGAGAGGCGATAGTGGAATCACTCATTGAGACCTGTCTGGCTAGAAACCTGCGAGGCAAGTCTGTCCACGTCGTCGGCTGACGGGGCAGCCACTGCCGGCAGCAACAGGGTGACCGTGGTACCCGCGCCCAGTTCACTCTCGATAGAGACACTTCCATTGTGACTTTCAACCACGCCGTACACCATCGACAGACCTAGCCCGGTGCCTTCGCCAATGTCTTTGGTCGTGAAGAAAGGGTCAAAAACTCGCTTCCGGGTTTGTTCGCTCATGCCTTTTCCGTTGTCTCGGACAATCAAGGAAAGGTAGCAGCCTGGCTGCAAGGTCGGATGGTTTGTTTCGTCCGCTGCAATCGTCTTGTCGTGACTCTCAATTGTAATTTCTCCTTTGTCGCCGATCGCATGGGCCGCGTTGACGCAGAGATTCATGAGTGCAGATACGATCTGATTGGAATCGCAGTGAAGGTATTGTTTGGCCTTCAGGCTGGTTTTGATAACAATTGTTTTGGCTAAGGTCTTGCCGAGCATCGATACAATTTGCTGAACTCCATCATTGGGATTCCAAGTAGAGAGTTGGAACTTTCCCTTGCGAGCGAAACCGAGGAGGTTGGCTACCATGCTTTGTCCGCGCTCAGCCGCGCTCATAATGTCCCGAATGTCTTCGTATTGTGTTGTTCCGGGCTCCAAATCCTCTTCAAGCACGGAACCTAGCCCGAGGATGACAGCCAGCACATTGTTCATGTCGTGAGCCATGCCACCAGCCAGGGTTCCGATCGCTTGAATCTTTTGAGAGTGAAGAAGCTGGGCTTCTAGTTCCACCTTTTCAAGTTCTGCTTGTTTGCGGGCGGCAATGTCGGATGCCAGCGTCCGAGAGAGTCGGTAGAAACGGAGTGCAACGTAGGTGATGAGTAGCAGGGCAACTAGTACTGCGGCGATGAGGCGATAAAGCCAGCTTAGATCTCGAGGGGAGCTGAGTTTTTCTTTGTATACAAGCCCATCTAGGGAAAAGTCTGGGCTCAAGATTCCGATTTCAGCGTAGGTCTCGGCGATATGCCGCCATCGCCCGTCCAACATGTATCCCATTTCCACAAGTTCTGGCTGCAAGAGCGGGATCATTTGATTGGCTTCGAAACGCAATGATTCTTGGTCCCTCTCAGAAGAATACGTAGACAGGATGAGCTCTACAGTCTCTTCAATGTTGGCCATCGCGTAGCTCCAGCCCCTCATGCTGGCATCTCGAAAGGATTCAGCACGTTGCCTATGATTGCGAAGTTCTGATTCTGAGGTAAACAGGTTGTCGCCATAGAAATCAATACCGGCTGAACGAGGCGAAAAAGCGACATAGGCAATTCCACGCTGCTCTAGTGCGTAGGGTTGCTCGGTAATGTACGCGGAGAATGCATCCGTGTTGCCCTTGACCAGGTCGTTGATATCGAAACTCATTGCTTGAACTTGGTAGTGAGCTGGCCCCAATCCGCTTTTCTGCAAGTACGCTCTCAGTTCATGGCTATTGGGAACAAGCATGAGGTTTTTGCCGGACAGGTCATGAACACTCTGTGTCTGGGTATGGCGCAAGGCGAGCAAGACAATCGCGGAATGTTGAAATACGACCCCCAGAACGACAACGGGATAGCCTTCAGCGCGCTCGATGACGACGCTGCTATCTCCGACACCGAAGTTGGCTCGTCCCAAAACGACTTCTTGTACGGGATCGATTCCAGGCCCAGACTCTAGAATTTCGACTTCTACCCCCATCTCCCGGTAGTACCCTTTTTCTTTCGCCATGTAGTATCCAGCGAATTGAAACGCGTGTTTCCACTTCAGTTGCAGTACAATTTTGTCCAGCTCTGATTGCCCCTGCTCCTCCTCGCGTGCCATGAGTTGTCCGCTTGAGAGTGTCAGCGTGCACAGCACAACTATTATGGAGATAGATCGAAGCATGGCCAACCGGATGGCCTCGCCGTACTGATACCGAAATGGAGAAAGATTGCTCATCAAGTTGAGATCTGCTGACAGCAGACTCTACCAGTGTGATGTCGTCACGCCCACACCTAAAGCTAGACAGCCTATGTAGCCCGCCCTAGGAGCCGGTCGAGAATTCTTTGCGGGCCAACCGCCACAGCGAAATTGTCACAGCGAAACTCGAGATGCCCAATAGCCACAAGACACTTGTGAGAGTTGTTCCAGCGTTGGTTCCATAGCCAGCGATAGCAGTTACGTTGTGGAAGACCGAGATTCTAGCCAAGGCAAAGGGCATGTTGCCGATGATGGAGTCGAAAATCAGAAAGTAGGCAATAGACACGGCCAGAGCGTACTTGACGGCGATTATTCCCAAACACGAGGCAATGCAAGATACGGCCAGCCCGCCCAAGGCCAATGCGAGTATCGCACGCAGCAGCAGGCCAGTCTCCGTGGCCCCGGTTAGAGAGAAGCCGATAGAAACACAGGCTCCGCTCAGAAGTGTGCCCAAGAGGATCGTGACGACCAGTTTCCCGGACAAGACGGACCAGCGGGGAATCGGCCTAGACCAAAGGTAGGAGTAGGTCTTGTTTTCGATCTCTTCGGCGATTGCGGAGGCCGAGAAGAGTGCAACGACGAGCATCTGCAATACGCCCGCGAGCCGGAGAAAATGTTCCCAGCGAAATTCGGGTGTTTTGCTCTTGCCGGCGCCTAGGAGCATCGGCAGAAAGGACAATGCCATCAGAATAATACCCACGATGAGAATTCGTGAGCGCAGGACCCGTTTCACACTCAGTCGCGCAATGGAACCAGTTGCCTGCAACCCTGGGATCGCATTCATCGGCTGTCTCCAGTAAGGTAGTCGAAGAGAGAATCGAGATTGTTGTCCGGGCTGGTAAGAGATCGGAGAACGATGTCACGCTCGAGGCAGATTGCGGCCAAGAGGTCGTAACACTCGTCTGGAGCAGTCGTTTCAAACGTTACCGCAGCGCCTTCGAAGTGCATGTGAACAAGGTGCTGTGCACTGGCCATGTACTGGGCCAGCTGGCGTGGCTTGTCGCATT
>JAESTW010000648.1 GCA_016763395.1 Kofleriaceae bacterium | reverse complement strand
CTGACTAAAGCATGCGTTCATGGTGCCACTGGCGAGCATTAGATCTTGGTCACCGGCAGTACCGCTATCACCGTCGAAGTCTTCACCGTTACAGGTGTTGGGCTGATAGTTGCGACAGTCACTTTGATAGGACCATTGGCACACCTCTTCTTGTGCGTGTCCGGTTGGCGTGAAGTTCACGTCATCGGTAATTATAACTTTATCGACTAGGATTCCATCGTTACGGTTGTAGAAACTCAGGGTATGGGTTCCCGTAGCGCCGATGTTGAACTGCATCCGGTTGCCGTTGTCCGAGATTCCGACCCAAAGCCAATTGTCATACTCACCATTGTCTATGTCTATGAAATCTTCGTTAATATTCCCGTCGTTGTCATCCATTGCCCACCACAGTGAATCTCTCCCACCGCTGTCGGCAAACACTCGCACCCAAAGATAGTGTGTCCCAGTCCCGCTGAATTCAAGATCGTAGTCCAAGCGTGAAGCGTTGTTTAGGTTGTTTGGGTTTTCGTCGTCTGCATCGCTATTGTTGGGCACTAGCAGGTAGGAGCTACCTGAGAATCCAGGTACGTCTGTAGAAAACGCCCAACTTCCGGTAAACGTAGTCAAGAGACTAAAATCCTCCATTTCAAAAACAAGCAGACCATCATCGCCTTGGTTGCCGCTGCCAATGACTTCGGGAACACAGGTATCTTGCCACTCTGTTTCACTGCACAGACGAGAGCCAATGTTCGCACACGCGGCCTCAGCCTCGGGATGCGTAATGTTTGTCCAAGGCAAACGCCCCGCATCACTACAGACGGCTTGGTCTGAGATAAATCCCTGTGCCATTGCCGTTGCGTCCGGGCGTGATGCTTCGTACTTAAACATCTCGACACCACCACCGATATCAACCCAGTCGCGTGGATCGCTCTCGTCGATATTGCCATCGCAATCGTCATCGATATTGTTGCAACTCTCTGCTGGAGGCATGCCATCATCATCGACAGCCGTACAAATAACACCATCTTGAGTGCCATTGCAGACTATCGAGCCTGAATCGAGACATGCGCCGAGCTCGCCATCATCACAGGAGTTTCCAAGCGTAACAAAGCTCTCATCGGTCCGGCCATCGCAGTCGTTGTCCAGACCATCACAATCTACCTCCGGTATGATAGCTCCCATTCCGTCCAAGCTCACGGTTGCGCCATAGCTACAGGTAAATGCTCCGTTAACACAACTTGCAGTAGATGTACTGCACTCGCCATCCTGGTCACAGATCGCTGGTGGGTTCGCGTTCACA
Organism: Kofleriaceae bacterium; assembly: GCA_016763395.1. Taxonomy (GTDB): domain Bacteria; phylum Myxococcota_A; class Polyangia; order Haliangiales; family Haliangiaceae; genus NORP324. The sequence goes on along the minus strand of JAESTW010000648.1, from coordinate 5,010 downwards.
CCCTCGTCGATCATGCCATCGCAATCGTCGTCCATGCCATTGCAAATTTCAGCGCCTTGAAAACTACAGGGTCCAAATTCACAACCCGTATTAACCATGCCATCGAGATCGAAGTATCCGGTTTCGCAAGCAGCGATTACACAGGTACTAGCCGTACACCCCATAAAGGCGAAATCCTCCATGCAAGTCGTTCCGCACGAACCGCAGTTTTGAATATCTGTAGCTAGGTTAAAGCCATTGAGTGGATTGCCATCACAATCTCTATCCATATTGTCGCAGACCTCTGGCGTCGGCAATACTGCCCCGTCGCATTGAATCGCTCCGCCGATACATGTCTGTACACCGAAGGTACAAAGTCCGTCGTCTGTGACCGGACCACAATCACCACTCACAGTAATGTTCTCATCAAAGAGACCATCACAATCGTCATCTAAGCCGTTGCAAGTCTCAACCGAGCCAGTCACTTCACCAACACAGCTCAGCGTTCCGTTTTCACAGAGCTGGACACCGGCCTCACACTCGCCCTGATTGGTTCCGCAGATGATTCCACCCTGGGGATTGTTCTCATCAGAGTTGCCATCGCAATCATCATCAATGTTGTTGCACAACTCGAATATTGGCGTGACTCCGCCCATGCAGACGATTTCACCTTCATCGCAAATCGTAATGCCAAGCTCACACAGGCCAACATCGAGACCGCAGTCCGCATCGACTCCCGTTAAATCGCCTTCGTCGATCATGCCATCGCAATCGTTATCGATTCCATCGCACTGCTCAAGCCCAGAAAGCACACAAGCGTCCGGCGTGTCACCGGCGTCAAATATACTCGCGTCGTCGACCGGGTTTACATTTGCATCCAGGACACTGCCGTCACCATCAGCACCAAAGCAATCCACGCAATACCCATCTGCATTGCAAGAGCTGCCCAAGGTGAGCAAGCCCAGGCCCAAGCCCAAGCTACTAAACAGGAGGGCACCACTTGTGAGAGCGGACAACAAAGTCTTCTTGTGACTCATTATTCCTGCTCCTCTCGGCGGCGTAAGCCGATTGTCAACGCCAACATCATTAGAAGAACGCCAAGCCCACCACCGGTTGAAGTACCGGACTGAGAACAGCCACCTCCGCCGCCGGGGCTTACGTAGGTATGGTCGACTACACCCGCATCACTTTTCTCCACCTCGAAGCAACTACCTTGGTCACAGACCTGGTTGTCAGGACAAGCGACCCCAATGCAAGGATCGGCTACGCACTCACCATCCTGCGGATTGCAAGTTTGCCCGCTCGGACAATTTGAAGAGCGACAAGGATCTGTTTGGCACTCTCCGGCGTCATTGCAAACCTGGCTGCTATCACACAATCCGCCGCATGGGTCGGCCTGACAGGTGCCCAATTCGCAGGCTTGGTTCGCCGGGCAATCAACCCCAGCGCAAGAACCTACACAACTGCCGTCAAAGCAGTACTCATCTGCTCCCGGACAATCGACACCATCACAAGGATCACTCACACATTCGTCAACAACACAAAGTTCGTTATCGGCACAACGCTCGGGGAATCCTCTACAGTCATCGAGTTGGCAAGTACCATCTGTGCCCCGACAAAGGGTTCCGCTTGGGCAACTCAAGGTTGAACATACAGGGACACAGTCACCGTCAACGCAGGTCGTTTGATTGCCTTCGCCATCGCTGAGACACTCGACCTGAAAACAAGGGTCTGGGAGACAGAAGTTATCGGAGCTACAGAAGTTGCCCACTGGACATGGAAATTCGCCTGAAGCGCAGGGAAAGGCACACTGGCAATTGGTACAGGAAGACCCCGTCGGACAAAGCGCCGGTGGCTCCTCGTCAACTTGCCCGTCACAGTCGTTGTCCTGACAGTCACAGACTTCAATCCCGGGCGCGACGCCGCCAGTACAGACAAATCCACCACCGATGCATTGCAATATTCCTGGCATACATAAGGTCCCGTTTTCATCGCAGGTATTGGGCACCGGATCGGGAACGTTCTCGTCGATGATGCCATCGCAATCATCGTCAAAGCCGTTACATAGTTCGTCGTCGAGAGGTATTTGCATGCTGTCGCATTGCAGCATTCCAGCAACACATTGTGTCGTTCCAACACCGCAAGCAGAGCTGCAGTCGGCGCCACCTGTGTCTTCGTCTGTTGCCGCGTCGCAATCGTTGTCAAGTAGGTCACAGCTCTCAGTGGAGGGCCCAATTTCACCTTGGCATGCACCAAAGGTATTGCCATTGCCGGACATTGCAGGAACCGGACAGGTCTGAAATCCTGGCTGGCATACCCCGTCGTAGGGCGGATTGTTGCCAGGGAGAACCGAGCACTCCTCAACAAAGCCGTCGACAATTCCATTGCAGTCGTTGTCCAAACCGTCACAAATTTCGGCACCACCACCGACATCATCACAGCCGACAAAGACTCCAGCAACGCAAGTCTCGGTACCCGCTTCACAAACACCGATGTCCGTTCCGCATTCTCGAGTAATACCCTCATCGATAAGCCCGTCGCAGTCTTCGTCAGCGTTGTTGCAAGCCTCTTGTCCGACCGGAGTACAACCAGCGCAAATACTTCCTGCGCCTCCACCTAATCCGTCTTCGTCAACAATACCGTCACAATCATCATCACTGAGATTGCAAGTTTCGACTGGTGGCGCTCCACACAGCCCGCATGCGTTGACAACCTCGTCTGTTACTCCAAGTACGCAGTTGTTGTCGATGCCGTCACAGGCGTCTCCTGGGTTTGCGCAAAGCGAAGGTGTGGTGATTCCGTTGGCAACATCGCAATAGAGCTGGAATCCCTCGTCGACAATGCCGTCGCAGTCATTGTCTTCACCATCGCAAATCTCGACAAGAATTGAATCTGAGATAATCTGATTGAAGGCGGCGATAAGCTCAGCCTCGGACGCAGCGTACAAACCCTGATTACCAGCAACGTCCGGCTCACCACCGGCGTGCGCCAATGCTTCGATTTGTGTATTGCCCGGATTGATGCCGAAGCCGATTGGCTTGGTCTCGATTCGGTAGTTGTTGGCGCCAAAGGGAGTGACCAACAAATCTGCAGCTGCGCCAACAGTGTCGTCATTGCCCGCTGCGTCAAACTGCTCACAGGTCTCAGCACCATCGGTAAGAAGAATTACGACATAAGGCCGACATTGCTGTCCGGGCGCGATGAAGTCATTTTGCAGAGGGTCGGTGCCAATGGGGTTATCTACACCAGCTTGAAAGATTGTCGTAAGCCCGTCTGCTCCACCAATAAATGGGTCATTGCCCTGGAAGAAGCGTCTAGCACCGCGCAGTGCTCCACCAAGTGGTGTCCAACTGGAGGAAGAGGGGATTCGCAGTTCGGGGTTGTCCGCGGGATCCAAGCTACAACCGCCAGATCCACAGTCAAAGTTAACCCATTGGCGAATTGCGTCGTTGGAGTCCTCAACAAAGGGAACCAAGAGTTGAAAGCGATCTGGCGAGTCCATTGTGGCGGTGCAAGCAGCTGAGCCGCTGCCATTGCAAGCTGAGCAATCAATCGCGTCGTCGTCCACACAAGTAGTGCAATTACCGCCAGCGCGAAAGCGCCCCATACCAAACTGTATGTCCGCGTACGCATCGACCACCTGCTGAATGGCACACTTGGCGTGATCGATGAGAGTATCCTCACCACCGCAACTACTCGGTCCCTGACCAGTCGAACTATTCATCGAGCCCGAGATATCGAAGATGACCAAAACATAAGGCTTGATTTGTTCGTCCTGCGCCCTTCCCTCGCCCAAAAAGGTGGTCAAGCACAATAGCCCTGCGGCAAAAGCTACGTTAAGCTTCTTACTCAATCTCATTGTCTATATAGTATTGGTCTCTGCAAAAGAGATCCATATATTCGCACTAGGCAATTCTCTCTCTGACTCTTTAACGACAAGAAAATTACCGAGGCCCGTGAGTACTACATTTCCATTGGACAGCATGCGCATTCGTTTCTCGGGAGCTACTGATGTAGGTCTTAAGCGGCAGGCGAACGAAGACTCCATACATTTGCCTACCCAATCGCGTTTGGCAATCGTTGCCGATGGCATGGGCGGACACGCGTCCGGTGAGGTCGCCAGCGCTTTGGCCGTCGAGACCATGGTCGACTACTACGAGAGAACTGCGGACATGCAGCCACTCACCTGGCCCTACAAGGTAGATCGGGATTTGCGGGGCGACATCAATCGCATGACCACCAGCGTTCTCTTGGCCAATCTCGAAGTATTCGAACGAGCCTCCAAAGATCCCAGTTGCAAAGGCATGGGAACCACTGTCGTTGCCGTCTACTTCCTGGATGATACCGCCGTGATCGGACATGTTGGGGACAGCCGGGTCTATCGATTGCGGGATGGGAAATTGTCGCAACTCACCGAAGATCACTCTCTGATCAACGACTACATCAAAATGAAAAGAGTGACCGAAGAAGAAGCTGAGAACTGGCCACACAAAAACGTCATTGTCCGAGCACTCGGCATGAAAGACAGTGTTCAGGTTGATATCGTTACTGAACAGCCGCAGATCGGTGATTGCTACTTACTCTGTTCTGACGGTTTGTGTGACATGCTATCCAACGATCAAATGGCACACATTGTAGGTGCGGTTCCAGATCTCGATATGGCGGTCGAGGCACTTATCGCGGCGGCCAATGACCATGGAGGTGTCGATAATATTTCGGTGGTGCTTGGCCGAATCGAGGCTGCGTGACAGTTTCTCGCTTGTCATTTTTTCGCTTGTCGTTTTTCCGATACTCGTCATTTTTCTTACTGGGGATGCTTCCCATATTGGCGCTCTCGACGTCGGCTTGTTCCAAGTCTGAGGATTCCACAAGCTCTGGCTCGAAAACCAAAATCGCCCCAATCCCAAAAGCGGAAGCCGAACGTGCCATGCTTGCATGCAATACCTACATTGCCCGACTGTGCCAGTGTGCAGAGACTCGTCCCGAAATGGAACAGGAGTGCCAACTCGCCAAGGGAATTCCCCAAGCTTT
>JAESTW010000647.1 GCA_016763395.1 Kofleriaceae bacterium | reverse complement strand
CTGCCACAAATATTCTGAAGTTCGAAGGAACGGTTTTGTAGCTTTTATTTCTGCTCTAAGGGCAGGATTCCAAAAATTGATTTTTAAAGGTAAATCTCTCCAACTTTTTATCCATTTTGAGTAGAGTGAATTTGCAAGCGTTTCAGAAGTAGGACGTAACGCAAGTCTTTCCCCTAGTTCGTTTTCACCAGAATGAGTTACCCAGAATACTTCAGGATTGAATCCCTTGAAATGAGTTTTTTCCTTACTAAGCAACGACTCTGGTATCAAAATGGGCATGAAGCCATTTTCGTGACCAGATTTTTTGAGCTTCTCATCTCGCAAACAATGCGCGTTGCTCCAAGCGATTCGAGTCTGGCTACTACGGCTGGATTGGCGTTCGATGGCACAAAGACCTGAAGTTGACGGCCAGCAGCCTTGGCCACAACCGCCGCCGCAAGAGCAGCGTTTCCGCAACTGGCGATCGCAAGCGGCGCATCGCTGCCCCCGCCAAGTCGCGTGGCGACTTCCATATCGATAGCCGTGCCAATCAGGTGGCGAGCCTTGTGCGAACCCGAAATATTCTCGGTCTCGTTTTTGATCCAGCAGCCGAGTGCATCGCAATAACTAAGCTCGGTACACTGCATCGGCTTGTCAAACTGAGCAATGGCGTCGGCGAGTTCTCGCACAACTGCGACATATTCTGAGTCCGCCATGCCGAGACGCATTGCCTGCAAATAGCCATAGCTGAGTTTGCGATACCGAATAAACGGGTTGGCGCCGTCGGCTGGAGAGTCACCCGGCCAACCGTCTCGAATCTCGTCTGGCGAGAGCTGTACCCGGAGTACATGATCATCATCGCCAATGCCCCGGTTCGGACAAGAAAAGCGCAGCAACTCATCTGCGGGGATTTGGGCATCGCACCCCGAGCAGACAAGCGCAGCCACCCCTAGGGATTTGGAGTTATACAAGTTCAACACCAAACCCCCTAAGCGTTTGGCTTTGCAAACGCTTAATAGCACACCTCCTTCGGAGGCTATTCGGTGTTTTTCTGACGAAAAACACCAGGTCTATACTCCAGTTTCCGCGTTGATGTCTTCGATCATCTTGTCCCAAACCGGAATCAGCTTGCGCAGTCCGACCCAGTACTCTTGGTTGCGGCGAGCTTCAAACTCAGCCACAGAGACGCCCTGCTGCTCGACCCAAGTAAAGTAGCCCAGGTTGAACACCCGGTTTTTCTCTCGCTCGTCCATGACCATTACGTGATCATCGTCGATAGAAACCAGTTCGTCTTCGAAGACTGTTGCGGCAATCTCAGCATTCCACTTGCCGTCGAAGTACTTGTCCTTGGCCTTGGCAAGCTCGGTTGTGTACATGGCAGCGCCATCGGTGGCGACAGTCATGACGACGTCTTTTTCGCCGAGTCCAAGCTTCTTTGCGGTCTTAATCGCGCTCAGAACGTTGGCAATCGAGGACAGTCCAAAGTCTTCAAGAGCCGTGATGAGTTCGGCGGAAATGCCCTTCTCCTCTCGCAGGTATTTACGTCCCTCTTCCGTTTGAAAGAGCAAGTTGAGCGTGTCGCCACCTTTGTCCGAGAGCGCCACAATGATGTCGGTATTCATCACGTTATGTATGTACGGAATATGCTTGTCACCGATTCCCTGGATGTTGTGCTCGCCGAAGCCGTTGTAGAGCATCGTCGGACACTCGAGCGCTTCCGCAGCGACAATCTTGGTACCGTATTCCTCTTTTAGCTTGTCACCAGCCGCAATCGTTCCGGCGGATCCAGTTGCAGAGACAAAGGCGCTCAGCTTGAGGTCTGCGTCCGAACTCTTGATGTGCTCAAAGACGGTCTGAAAAGCGCGTCCGGTGACGTTGTAGTGAATCAGATAGTTTCCAAATTCACAGAACTGGTTGAAAATCAGATTCTCAGGATCTGCACCCAGCTCATTGCACTTGTCGTAGATCTCTTTGACGTTGCTCTCTGTACCTACGGTTCGAATTGTGTCGCTGGGATCGTTGGTCCATATGTCGAGCCAGTTAAAGCGCTCTTCGCTCATGCCTTCGGGCAAGACAGCGACTCCGCGACATCCCAGTACTTTACTGATGGCAACACCACCGCGGCAGTAGTTGCCTGTGGATGGCCAAATCGCCCGCTGCGTCTTGGCATCAAATTGTCCGGTGACCAGGCGAGGAATCAAACAGCCGTAGGCCGCAAGTACCTTGTGGGCGTTGATCATCGGAAAGCGGTTGCCAAAGAGCACGACGATAGGTGCGTCAACGCCGGTTAGCGCCTTGGGCAACACCACGTGGTTTGGGACCGACACCGCGCTCTTGCGGTCGGCATCGTTGAACCAATGCACACGAAATAAATTGAGTGGATGCGGGCTGTCCGGATCGATGTCTGCAAGTTTGGCCAAAATGTCAGCCGGAATCGTTGATGGATCAGCGAGTTCTTCCGAAGTCGGGAGACGGACATTCTTTTCGCGGAGTTGCTCAACGGAGTGCTGCCTAGCTTCTGCGTTGACGACTTCGCCTTCAAGGCCCAGTGATGCTTGTTCTATTCTTGCTGCCATAACCTATATCTCACTCATTCGTTGCCACAGCTTGGTGGCTTCTAGTTGGGCTCTCTCTTGAATCTGAGCCATCGTTTCTTTGTCCGGTGGTGCGCTAGCGCTTGGTTGCACACCATCCCAAAAGGTTGTTAGTAGTACCGCGCTGGCATCCCGTCTCATCGACACCGAACTCATCGAGTCTCCAGCGGCCGCGGCATGTTCATCGAGGACATTGGCCTCTTTTCGCATGTCCGCTTCATAGCCGTCAGTTCCCAGAGCGACCAAAGTACTTTCGGACAAGTGGGCCGGATAGCCAACTTTGTTGCCCTGATTGGAGCGCGGGTTTTGCACTAGCCAGATTCCAGCTTCAGCACAGGCTTGTACTTCTTCTGCCTCCAGGTGAATTCCGTGGGCAAAGATGGAACCGCTGAGCATCGCATCGCATTTGGAGAGCCTGTCGATTAGACCCTTGTAGCCTCGCTCTTTAGCGTCTTGGACATCTGCCATGTCTTCGGCAACGTGAATATGCAACACCGTGTCGAGTTCTTCGGCTAGCTGCGCGGCCTCTGCAATGGTATCGTCGGACACGGTAAAGCAAGCATGAAGCCCAATTGCAGCTTTGACCAGTGGCCGGTCGTTGTCTTGCAGAAAACGGCGACACTCGGCCAGACCACGTATTGCTTCTTCGCGTCCGCCATTGCGTTCGGTAGCGCCATAGCAAAGTACAGTCGGCATTCCCAGAGACTGACAAACGTCCGCGATG
>JAESTW010000646.1 GCA_016763395.1 Kofleriaceae bacterium | reverse complement strand
CTGCCCATCCGCAAAATATTTTCGAAACGCATCGATCTTCATTGTTTTCACTCCAGTTCGACGAAGCCGTCTAGATCGACCTTATAGAAATCGTGTAGTGCCTGCCATTCAGGGCCCTCTTTGCCTTCCATAAACTCCCCGATAGCACTGACATGCAGAGCGTGGTGTCGCGAGAAGGAGGCAAAGATCGTTGGAAAGTACAGGCGGGCGTCGAAGTCGTTAATGATGGAGAGCAGGTCGTCGGCAACAATCGCTGCAAGGGACATCTTTCCCTCGCCAACAAGGCGCTCAAACGCAGTCAACTTCTTAATGAGAAGCGTCAAATGAACAGACCCTTCCACCACAGCGCCACCGACTTGCGTGCCGGTTGATACAGGACCTGAGGCCGCGGCTTGCCCACCACTCGCAGGCTCGGCTTCAGGTTCAGGTTCAGCCTCAGCCTCAGGTTCCACGAAGACAGAACGTTCAAACGCCTCCAGCCATGCGCCAATCTTGTCGATGCCCTCGGTGACTTGAGTCGCATGTTCTTCCAAGGCAAATTCCACCGCTGCGCGCGCTTCGGACAAGGATTGCCGTATGGCAGCCACCTGCTCTGCGTCAACCTCGCGGAGCCACTGCTCATAGTTAGCGCTTCGGGTGCTCTCTTGACGTCCTAGATTCTTCTCTAGCTGCTTGAGGAGCCATTGGATGGTTCCACTGGCCCACTTCGCGCGATTCTTTTCCGGACCTACGGTTTGCCAATTCTCTGTTAGCGTCCGCTCGATAGCGTCGAAACCTTCGCCCAAGCAGCCGAGGCCACGCTCTAGAAATACGCCGTAAATGTAGTAGCCAAAGAGGCGCACATCGTAGATGCCATCGTCGAATAATGCTTCGATGGCGGAAGCGGCCTCTGCCGAATTCCCGTTTTGCGCGAGTCCTGTGATGTCGGCCAGCCTTGGATCAAAGCCCGCGAGCCCTGGAGATTCGATTGCAGGAAAGGTCTTGTTCAGATGTTCGAAGTTCATGTTCTCTACCTACTCACTCTTCGCTGCCGCAGCGGATACTCGACCACAATACAATACAACTCGACTCTCCATAGCCTCACCACCATGCATTCGATCGAAGCCTAGATAGCTACCACCGCTGAGGTTCGTCTCGCCATCAGAGTTTTGAATGACTTGCACTAGCTTCAAATCGAGTTCGAGGGGAGCGAGAACCGGGAACACCCACTTTGTTAGGCGCTGTCGAATGATGTTCGCCCACAGCAAGCCATTGTCATGTTTCGCCTCCTCACAGAATAGACAAACCTGGAGTGACTCGACGGAGACGGTTGCCTGTTGGCCAAAGACGGCGCCATCGCCTAGCGCGACTTCCCCCAAGCGCATGGCACGAGTGCGCAGCTGTGTGTCTCGTGCGATGCGCTCTACGGTCACGTCTAGCTCTGGAAAGAAGCTTTGGCAGACCCATCGCAGAGCGCTTGGCGATTTTAGATTCTTGAGATAGAGCGACCTGCGCACAGCCAAAGGCCAATCGGGAAAGAGCTCGGAGTTGAACTCGGGATAGATGCTCGCGACATAGCGCTGAAGCAAGAGTTGGTCGAAGTACCCAAGGAAGGTGAGAAAGGATGGACCATCGAGTTCGCCCGACTCAATCTTCTTGAAGAAATAGGACGGCAGTGGACTCTGGCTGCTCAGCAGTCCCACATTCCAGTGGATGCGTACTCGCTCCCGATCATCCTCGAAATCAATGGCCTCCAATAGGCTTCGGGAACTGACCGTTGTGCAAACGCCCACATGTCGAATTTGCTCTGACGCATATCCCAGGTGGTTTAACAGCCGGAGTAAGGCCCCCGGATCGAACTCTCGTATGCGCCGAGCGATCGAGTTCTGCATCTCTCGCAGTCTGTGTGGCGCGTCAATCTCAATCGTCTCAACAATCGTCTCGTCAACCGTCTCGTCGCTGGGGCTGCTCGAGAACATGGAACTATTGATAGACATCACCGATTCTTCAGGCCAATCTCGTCAATAAGGTCCTCAATGCTATTGAGAGCCTCCGCCATGGCTGCTGGGTCGCCGGCTTCTACGCCATCATTGAGGCAATCGAAGCCGTGCTCCATGAAGCGATCGAAGGTCGGTATTTGTTCGGACAGGTCACGCCGCAAGTCGGACACCTGCTCTGGCAATGATACTAGTGGCAACGATACTAGTGGAATCTCTGCGGCATCTCTTGCAGCGACCTCTTCGCTAACAGGATCAGCCTCAGCGTCCGGTTTTCCGGCCCGCCGCCACTTTGCACGAAGACGCGCAGGCGAAAACAGATCGCTATCACTCACGTCACGAACTCGGTTTGCACGGAAATGGCGCCCCCGCTGCACCACTCTCCTAGAAACGATTGGAGATGCACAGAGAAGAGTTTCGCTAGCGGCTGTAACTTGTCCGACGGGTCTCTAAACACGACATGGTAGACAATCATACTTGCCGACGAGTCACCTTCCTTGTGCATAGGCTGCCGCTCAACACGGACCTCAGCGATTGCGTCGCGCAAGTCTGCAAAATGGCCAGACCATGTCGTCCCGAGCAGGTCGAGTAACATGATCAGCTCCTCTTTCACGAAGAAGCTCTTGTTGTTGAGTACGAAAAGTTCTGTGGCCTCGTCGCCCTCGCCAATTTTCTGAAACTGGTGCGCCACCATGTCACCGACCACTTGCCACGTCGTCCCAGCAACGCGTTTTCCCGCTAGCGAAACCGTTTGCCGCCGAGAGAGACCACGAGAAAAGTCTGGCTGATACCAAGTAGCGTCCGTGGCGATCGTGACGGGGGCCATGAAAGCTTCGGGCAGATTCAGACTGAGCTGAAAACACCCCTGAATGCCAGCTCGTTGCTCTTCCTGTAGCAAGTAAGAGCCGCCCTCTGCGACAAAGGCACCATTGTGCATAGGAATCATTGCACCGTCGTCGACCCGGTAGACTCCCCTTAGGCTGTGCAATTTGTAATCTCGACCGGCCCGATGCCGCAAGACGAAGGCATCGCTGGTCCCATCCCAAAGAACAGGCTCCGCGAAGCTCCGGGTTAGATTGACGATTGGTGTCGCGAAAGGAATGAAAAGCTCAGAGCTGAGGTGCAAGTCTCTTGGCCACGCTTGGCCAATCTCAAAATGAATGGCAAACGACTGCCAACCGGCTGGTGTCTCGGGAACCTGAATCTTAAAGACTAGATCCTGCTGCGGTAATTGGAACCACCAGCGCTCTGCCTCAATCGTGCTACCTGCCACCTTGGCAACATCGCTATGCCAGCCATCAAACGATACCGCCGCTTTAACGGTTTCATTCTTATCGAGGTCACCGCCGCTGAATTCGACATGAGCGGAAACGACATTCTGACGCAGCGCCTCAAACACGCGAACCGAGGCGTGGAAATCGTCGACGT
>JAESTW010000645.1 GCA_016763395.1 Kofleriaceae bacterium | reverse complement strand
GCCATTCATCACAATGGGTGTTTTTCGTAAACCTGCGGCTCTGCTTGGAAAGCTTTGCTAGAGGCGAGGTGGACCTAGCACGACTGTTGAGTTTGGCCTTTGTTGCTGTGCTCGCGCTGTGTGCTGCTGCGAGCGTGATTGGCCAGAGTAAAACCGAGCGCAACCGTTTTCGTATCGCCTGCATCGCCCTTGTGGTGGCAGGAGCGAGCGCTTCGAGTTTGGCAGGGAAACACTGGACGCCGGGAGATTGGACGGCACACTCGGTACACACCTTGGACAGTAGTTCCAGAGCGGTTCTGGCCAGTGTCCGGAGCCCGCTTGAAGTGGTCTTGGTTCGTCCAAGCGATCAGGTCTTTGACCCGGTTTTCGAGGAAGTTGAACGTCTGATTGCCCGTATGGTGGATAGCCAGCCACTGCTCGCCATTGGAAAGGTCGACCCGCTTTTACAGCCCGAAAAGATTCAAGAGTGGGCTTTCGAATTGGGAATTCAGGCTAGCGAGCTTTCTAGCGGGGGCGCCGTGATTTTCGTCCAGGATGGGCGCCTTCGAGTTGTCGACTTTATGGCGATGGCTGACTACAGCTTTGATGATTTGGGCGTGGGCTCTCTGTCCGAGTTTCGAGCGGAGGCCGCATTTCGTCAGGCGATTGCCGAGGTGACGCTGCGCCGGCGTGACAAACTCTGTGTGACCACCGGACATGGGGAGCTAGAGAGCGAAGTGGCGGCTGGTCTCAACAATCGAGCGCGCTGGACGGGGGCCGCAAGCCGATTGCGCGCCGAGGGAGTTGCGAGCACCATGCTGGAGCGAACCGAGAAGTCGGCACTCAGCGATTGCGATGCACTTTTAATCCATGGTCCCTCGAAGTCGTTCTCGGCGGCTGAACTAAGAGCGTTGGATGCGTACTTGACCGGTGGTGGCAATGCGTTGATTGCATTGAGATCGCTGCCCAGTCTCGGAGCGCAGAGCGTACCGGACTTGCCGTTCCTGGACGACGGACTCAAACTCTTGCTGGCGGCACGGGGAATGAATGTTCTGGACGCGGTGGTTGTCGATCCCGAGGCAGTCATCGACGCTCCTCCTGAGTGGATGACCTATGAAGGATATGGCGAGCACGCTATCGTCCGAGATTTTCATCAACGTCGAGCCACCCTTTGGTTGCCTCCCCGGGCTTTGTCCGCCTCCAACGACGAAGTGCTTGGCTTGCTCGAGGCGTCATCGGGTGGTTGGGCAGAGCATGACATGACACGATACTTTTCTGACGGCGGATACGAGAAATCAGACGAGGATACTGCCGATATAGCAATTGCCCTGGTCCATGAAAATGCCAACAAGGGACGACTGGTTTTGTTTGGCAGTGCCGAGTCGTTGTCCGATCACTGGGGCAGCAGGGGCGTGGGAGGAAATGAACGTTTGCTTGTCGCAGCTTGTTTGTGGACCTTGCATCGCGATATGCAACTGAGCTTGCCCAGCAAGGAGTTGGAGCATTTACACCTGGTGATGTCGCAAACTCAGCTTCGCGATGCTTTTATCTACATGGTGATACTCGGACCGCTCTTGTTTGCCCTTCTCGGAGCTTTGTGTTGGTGGTGGCGTCGTCGTGAAGAATAGGAGCCTGTTACTGCTGATTGCGAGTTCGCTAGTACTTCTACTGCTTGCTGTCGTCGATCCCTGGACTGCTGTCAATACGCCAGCCTTGGGACGAATTCTTCCGACGAGCTTGAGTGGTGAGGTGACTCGCTTACAGGTGTCCGGGGGAATGCAGGAACTCGCAGTTGTGAAGACCGCGTCGGGACAATGGGAGTTTGCGAACTCAGGCAGTACGCTGGTGGACAGCCGCCAAGTGGAGCGAGCATTGTCGGCTCTGCAAATCTTGGTCGCGCACCGTGAAAATCCAGATGCGTCGGACAAGGGACTGGAGTCTCCTGTAGCAACTGTCGCTATTGCGGGAGAGCGTGGCCCACTCTTGCGACTTGAGTTTGGGGCCCTCAGCGGTGATGGGCGATTTCGTTGGTTGAGAAGGCACTTGCCAGGAGAGGAGACTGGACGGATCGTGCTAGTGGAGGAACATCTACTACAGGAGTTACTTACAGCGAGCCAAGCCTGGGCAAGCAAGAAGGTTCTGGCGTGGCATTTGGGATTTGCCACCTCCCTTGAGTTCTCGGATGGAGATGAGTGGACAAAAATGGGCGCCGCAGAGCTGCAGTGGAAGTCCGAGGGCAGGCTCTTGTCCGCGCGCAGTGATTCTGAGAAATTCCGGCAGTCGGTTGAGTACTTGCGGAATTTGAGTTTTGAGTCGGTATCGGACGAAAGCTGCCCCGAGGATTCGCTGCGACTTGATATCAAATGGGCGGAGAATAGCGCGACGATTCGTGACTGTGGCAAGTGCACAGAAACCTTGCGACATTTGCAGGTCGGCGAGCGGGGGGGCTGTGTGGAGGGAAAGAGATGGCAGGAGCTAGCGCAGATTCTTGATGAGCCTTCACTCTTTGTGTCTCAGGCCGTATTGCCGAAAGCATTTTTTCACCAGCGCTTTGAAGTACAATGCCAGGACCGAGTCCAGCAAGTCGACCCTATAGAGGTGGATCAGCAGCAGCTGCGGACATGGGCGGATTCTCTTGGTGAACTTGTCGGAGAGATGCAGGAAGTGCAGCCCTTTACACCGCGTTGCGTATTGCGCGGTCAGAGCTGGGAGTTGGCGATTGGTATGTCCGGGGAGCAGTGGGTTTCGCAACGTGCAAACGAGAAGATACAGCGCAAGCTAGGTGCAGAGGTTGAGGCGTTATTGCACATCGATCGGTTTCTCTTTCCCAGTCTGGAGTTGGTATCCGAAGCTTCACTCTTCGCCAAAACGATTCAAGTGACTAAAGGGAACAGGACTCAGCACTTATTCCGCGGAGAGATTCTCGAATCCTGGAGTGGCGACGGAATTGGTGATTTGCGAGCAACCGAGATTGCGCTGCCATTGAGTCGGACGCTGGCGCAATTGCGGGCCGAATCTATCGATAGGGGAGAGTCCTTGTCCGCAAAGACTGCGTATGTCGTGAAAATCCAGTTCGAGAAGCCAGTGTCCGGTGAGCTTCGAGAGGTCAGCGTAATGCTAGAGGGTAGCACTTCGGCTTGCAAGGCCCAGCTGGCCTTTGGACCTGTTGGAACACTGAGCGCAGACACTTGCCGCGCGTTACTACTACCTATAGCAGACCTTTTGGAACACTAGCTATCCGAACTCGACTCCGGCGCTGTGGATTGCTTGAGTCTACCCGCGTACCATTTTGAGCCGGGCACTGCGGAGAGTCCGTGTAGAAGAGCACTGATCCAGACCGTATTGACAGCGATGATGAGGATCGAATCGGCCAAGGTGGGGCTAACCTGTGGGACTACCAAGAGGGCGAAGAGCACGGTTGCTAGACCCCGAGGGCCAAACCAACCGAAGAACAATCGAGTGATTGGTGGTGCATCGGTCCCGATAAGGGAAATCCAAATCGCTAGAGGCCGGACGACAAAGAGACTCACGACAATGATTCCAGCATAGGTTGGCGTCAGCCCCGCAATTGCATCGGGAAGTAGCGCGAGACCGACCAAGAAGAAGGTTCCCCAAGTTAGAAGCTGGCCCTCGCTTTCGATAAACTCGTAGACAAACTTGCACCGCCCACGCACCGCGTAGCCAAAGCCCAAACCAGCGGCAAAGGCGGAGATAAAACCATTGCCTCCAACCAAGCTAGCACCTAGATAGGCGACGGCCGCCAAGCAAAGCGCGCCAACTCCTTCGAAGGTCTCGGACGTCCAGTCATTTTCCTGAGCGGTCACCATCAGTTTTCCGCCTACTACTCCCACCGCTGCCCCAACAATCGGTCCCAACGCCAATTGTTTCGCAGCGAAGAGAAGCCAATTCGTATCGGAGTTCTGTGTTGTATGAGCAGCCAAACTTGCGAATAGCAGAATGAGGGGCAGGGCCAGACCATCATTTAGTCCACTCTCTACCGTAAGTGTTTGTCTAGATCGAAGAGGCACAAGCGGATTGGCCACCACGGCTTGTCCGAGTGCGGCGTCCGTTGGCGCCAAGAGCGCCGCGAGCAATGCAACACCGGCAATCGGCCACGTGGGTAGAAAAAGTAGTGCTGCGAGAAATCCTAAGGCAATAGCAATCGGAAGTCCGAGTAGAAGCATACGTATTGGCCAAACATGATGTTTGCGGAGGTTTGAGAGGTCTATCTGCGCGGCGTCCAAGAAGAGGAGAACTAGTAAGGTAATCTCGGCAGAGAGATGCAAAACATGCCGCGCACCGTCGGCTGGAAATAGATCGCTCTTCGATAGAACAAACCCCAGTGCGAGGAATGCCATTGGCGCGGTCACCACTGTCATCGCCATACGTTTTGCGACGAGCGCAAACATGGCGGTAAAAAGCAAAACGAGTAGGAGACCCAACATGATCTATCCTACTCGAAAGAGGGCCACCAGTTACAAAATCTCTGTCTCTAGGGAGAACACTCGGATACGGCTACAACGCTATCGGTACCCTGATGGCGATACCGAGCATTCCCCGCGCCCTTAACCCTTAACGGCGACGACGCTTCTTCTTCGGTTCTTCTGGTGGAGCAGCAGGAGCTGAAAGGTTCTCCATTGATGCGTAGGTCAAGAGGCCGTCCGAGTTTTGGAACCCTTTGGGAGAACGCAGTTGCCACTTGCCGGTTACCAAAACTTCGTCTCCAACTTTGAAAACGGGAAGGGCAGCCAGTGCAGCTTCTTTGAGCGCGATAACTTCTGGCTCTAGGTTGCGCAGTTCATCTTCACGAAGTGGGCGTGGGTACTCGACAACTTGTACGCCTCGCTCTACTGGCGACTCAGCGCTTTCAGCGACGATAAAGTGGTGAGGGTTGCACTTCTCGGGATGGTCGTGAAGCATTACAACCAAGTCGGCGTCGCTCATGTCTTTGGTTCGAATGGCGGCGCCACAATCGTAAACCCAGACAATCTTTCCTTTGAGTTTGATCTCAGTGTCGAGGAAAGATTTACCTTGCAGGCGAAGTTCGGGAATCGGATGACTTCCATCAGCGTTGGCCTTGGGAACAACAAACTCAGGAACAGGAGGCAAGTCCAGCGTGATGCCGAGATCAACCACTTCGGCTTCGATTCCTTGCAGTTCCTCAGAACTACATGCGAAAAGACCGGACAGAAGTGTGCTCGACGTGATAGCAAGAAGCGAAAGGCGGAGAGTCGCTGACATGCCCATTTGATATCATGCTCGCTCATCAGCAACAAGTCATCGGAAGCTCGAGTGTCCTAAATCTCCAGGTCTCTCTACTTTTTTGGGTACTTATAGGGGGACTTTCCCTCCTATTCTCGGGCTGCGAAGGTCCGATGGGGCGAGATACCCCATGGCGCGACAAGCCGATCTTGGAGCCGCTTGCTCCCCGAAGAGATTCGCCAACGGCTGGTGGGGCTCCAATTGCCGCCGAGCAAGGCCAGCGATCCCAGACTCTCCGCATTCAAATGGATGCTAGTCCCGGCAGTTTGAATCCCTTGCGAAACCCAAGTGTTTGGGGGCAGCGAGTCACTCGCGACACGGTTTTTGAGACTCTGATCCATTACCGAGGGCCGACTGGCTCGTCTCAGAATGCGGCGGGAAATTACGAATCGGGGTTGGCAAAAACTTGGATCGTTTCGCCGGGCGGAAGGGAAATTCGATTTGCGTTACAAGAGCAGGCCACCTTTCACGATGGTAGCTCGGTGACAGCGCTCGATGTTCAGTTCTCCTTGGAGTCTGCGATTTATGCTCGAGGTGGAGCCAAACACCACCGGCGTGCGCTGTCCGATGTTAGTTCGGTTGAAATTGTGGGCAAGCATTTGGTTCGAGTCAGATTGGAGCGAGCCAACGGCTTTGTGCTGCGAGAGCTGGCGTCGGTGCCAATCTTACCAGAGCACTACTATCGAAAGCGTCTCGACCAACGCCATGGCCAGTGGATTGGCTCGGGGCCCTACAAGATCGCCAGCGAAACACCGAAGGGAATTGTCTTAGAGCGAAACCCAGACTACTGGGGCAAGGCGCCGGCGATAGCGCGGATTCATTTTGTCAGGCATACCGATGCTGCCCTCGCCCTGCGTGAGGCCAAAGAGGGGCTGATAGACATTATTGCCGCGCTTATTCCCGAGCACTATCCGCAACAGCTTCGAGTTCCGGGGGTGTATGAGAACTTCTCTGTAGTAAATCTGACGCCCCCTGTGTTCTCGTATTTGACACTGAACACACTTGTGCCGCCTTTTGACGACGTAAATGTTCGACGGGCTCTCTCGCTCTTAATAGACCGCTCGGCTTTAGTGGAGAGCGCGTTCGGTTTGGCTCGAAGTGTAGCGACTCCAGTGTGGCCGAGCGGACCGGGTGATGGAATTGCTCCTGATGTGCTCTCACTGGATTTGAAGGAAGCAGCTCGCTTGCTAGCGGTTGCCGGATGGGTCCTTGAAGAAGGTGGGGGCGTGCGTGTCCGGGATGGCCAGCGTCTGATGATTCGAATATTGGCTACGGAGAAGAGCAGCCCGACTCGAGATATTGTGGTTGCGGCACTGCGCAAGGCAGGCTTCGTATTGGATCTGCGAATCGGCAGTCCGGCGGTGCTGCTTAAGCGGCTCAACACGAGAGAGTTTAATCTGGCCTTTCTCAAATGGTCTGGGGATAGCGATCGCGATCTATCTCAACTTTTTGCCTCCAAAGGCAAGCTGAACTACGGGGGCTTTAGCGACATCGGAATCGACTCGCAGCTGAGCAGGATCCAACGGGCTGCAACACCCTCTGAGCGAAAGTCACTCACCAGCGAGTTGGCGATTGCTCTGCAACAGCGAATGCCCGTGGTCGCTCTTCCGAGTCCATACCCTTACGGAATCGTGCACAATCGAGTGCAGGGGCTTGCGGTGTGGAATGGTTGGATACGGCTTCGAGAACTGAGCTTTGCCGAGCCAAAGGGTTCGCAGTGAACTTGGGGCATGCTCACTGGTTGCGACTCCTTCTGGTTGTTGCTCTCAGTGCTTGCTTTGAGCGCGGCAGTAAAGAAGCGACTCCCGAGGAAGTACCGGAAGCGGCGCCGCCCGAGCTCACCCACGTAGCGCAGGCTGCAGTACAAGGGCTGCGAGCGCGAGACCTCGTAGGAGAACCGGACAACGCGGCGACCATTCAAATCGCGCTTGAAACCGAGCCGATTCATCTCAACCCGATCCTGGCGGCGGACCGTGTTGCTGTCCGTATTACCTTGGGGGACGTGTATGAGGCGCTCTTGGTACTTCCCCGGCCAGGGGCTGAGGTCGAGCCGGCTCTGGCGACTCGCTACTCGCGGAGCCCGGACGGAAAACGGTGGCAGTTTTGGTTGCGCAGCGGAGTGCAATTTCACAATGGCAAAGTGCTGTCTCCGGCTGATGTGCTTGCCAGCTTCAACTTGGCATGCAAGGCTCCTGGGCCGCTGCGCTCTGAGTTTGATGATTTGGTGAATGTAAAGACCGCGCCGGACAATAGCATGGTCTTTCAGTTCTCGGAACATCGGCCGGGTAGAGCGCAAGCCTTTGCCTCGGTGCCGATTGTCAGCGCTCGCTCCTTTGCCTTTGTCCGTCCTGAAGAATTGGCCACAGCCGCTGCTAGCATGAAGCCCAATGGAACTGGTGCGCTGCGATTTGATTCACGCAAGAACGGAACGATTGTTCTAAAGAGAAATGCCAGATACTGGGGTACACCCGCTCGGGCGGCTGTAGTTCGCTACACGGTTTTCCCGGACAGGGAACGGCTCATGGCGGAATTGCGAGCGGGAAGAGTTGATGTGGTCTATGCCCTGTCTATCGATCGTGCCCTACGAGACTCGGGTAAGCTCCCCGAGGTTGAGCTCTTTCGGGAGAGCTTGCCGGCGTACACAGCCGCGGTATTCAATGCAGGGAATGCACAGCTCACCGCCGCGCATCGCCGTGTATTAGCGCAAAGCTTTGACAGAGTGACGTTCATTCGCGAACTCTTCTCAGGATTCGCGCGTCAGGCGATAGGCCCCTATCCCTTGGGCAGTACGAAAAACGACCCGAGCGTCATCAAACAGGTTTTTTCACTCGCGCAATCTCGTGCCGACTTGTCCGGGGGGGCGCTCAAACCCTTAGCGCCCTTGCGAATGCTAGTCCCAGAAAAATCACGGAACATGCGGCGCCTCGCCGATATCTGGGTAGAGGACTTGCGCGGCGTTGCCGATATTCGCATTGTTGCCAAACCCTTTGCCGAGCTCTTAGAGGCGGTACGCACGGGCGATTTTGACATCACATTCCTCTCCTTCACGACCAGTGAGGATGTGGATTTATTCTCGCTCTTCCACAGTTCGCAAGTCGGCAGTACCAACCTCGCTCGACTTCGGGATGATACAATTGATACCCTCTTGGACAACTTGCGAAGATCACAGCCCGGTGAGGAATCTACTCTCATATATCGGACACTGCATTCGCGGCTTCGCCAGCAAGCTCCCTTTGCCTTTTTGACCAGCGATTTGCGCTTGGGCATTGTGAGGAAATCCGTCGGAGGGGTAGGGGATAGCGTGGAGCGATGGGGCGCTCGCTATTTGTGGCGCCGGGAGTGAGCGTCGTGTCGGCGGCCTTGCGCGCTCTGTCGGTCGCGCTACTGGTTACTCTAGTATCGTGGACGCTAGTCGAGTGTGCTCCCGGGACCAGTGCTGAGCGTGCTGCCATTGCCGCCCGCGCGATTGTTCCGGGTGATCTGGACATGCCGAAGTCTGTCCGGGACTCGATTGTAACGCAGATTGGCGAGAAACACGGATTGCACTCCTCGTTTCCTGCGCGGCTCGCGAAGCAGAGTCTCGGACTACTGCGCCTTGATTTTGGTAGCTCTTGGCGGGATGAACGTACTGTCCGAGGGATTGTTTTTTCGCGGGCGGGGCTTCTGAGTTTGGTGATTTGTCTATTGTCGCTCGCTCTGGGAGCAATTGCAGGCACCTTTGTCGCGCTCGCCACGGCAAAACGTCCCGAGAGCGCTGGTCATCGGAGTTTTTCTGTTCTCGCGGCACTCGTGCTCAGTCTGCCCTTGCCCTGGCTGGCGATGGTGCTCGCTAGTAGTTTTTCGTATGGTTCTCCCTTCTCGTTTATGCCCCTTGGAGGAGGCAGCGCCAGCTCTTTGATTTTGCCACTTCTCGTGATGGCAGCAGTGCCGGCGGTGGTCATCTGGAGACATCTCCACAAGGAACTCGCCAGGCAGTCCGGCGCGGCTTGGGTGTTGAGTGCCAAGGCGCGTGGTGTCGGCGAATCCATGCTGTGGAGCAAACACATATTGCGGGCGTCTGTGCCGAATTTACTCTCGCTGCTTCCGGTATTGCTCGCGTATTTATTCGGCGCGATTCTTCTGGTCGAGCGGGTATTTGCCATCGAAGGGCTCGGAGAGACCATTTCTCGGGCTGCTGCTGCGGGGGATGCACCTGTTCT
>JAESTW010000644.1 GCA_016763395.1 Kofleriaceae bacterium | reverse complement strand
TGTCCGAGAGCAATGCCCTGCCTTGGCACTTCACCGCACAATTGGTCTTGCGAGAAAGCACGGAGCAATTGTGCCCTTCCCGGCTAGTCTCGCGAGGCAGGCAGCACAATCGGGACTCGCAGGGCTATCGGTCGACTATCGCGGAATCACGCCGGAGTTCGCAGAAGCCGTCCGAAGTGAGGGTCTACAATTGGCAGCCTGGACTGTCAACGAAGTCCGAGATCTTGATTCACTGTCCGGCGTCCCAATTACTTGGATCGAGACCGATTTTCCCGAAGCGATTGTGCGCACTCTGGCAAACTCTACAGAACACAACAAAGAACTCTGATGTCCCTAGCCACAGCAATCCCCGAGCAAGCTACCCTCTTTTTCTGGGAGGGTGCGGTGTTATTCGTTGGCAGAATATCCGACACTGCTGTTCACAAACACAACGCGATCCAAGTGTGTGTGAGCATCGATACTCCATTTCGCGTAATGCTTGACGAGACGTGGCAACACACTTCCTATGCAGTCATTCCTGCGAATATCCCCCACCAACTGGATGCATCATCAGGCCCCATTGCCCTGGCGCTCTTAGACAATGACTCCTGTCTCGGACAAGAGGTGGTAACGATCAAGGCACAAACGTCATCCCGCTCAGCGGCGGGCATCGCGGTTCTTCCAGTGAACATATCTGAGGCACAAAATACACTGCGTACCATGATAGGACAATTGGGTGAGAGCCCGATTGATTCCCGGGATGTTGCACGCGACCCTAGAATCGAGCGTGCTATTGAACATATGGTGGAAATCCCAGAGGAGGCAATGCGCGCCCATGACGTAGCAAAGAGCGTAGGGC
The DNA here is from genome assembly GCA_016763395.1 of Kofleriaceae bacterium. Taxonomy (GTDB): domain Bacteria; phylum Myxococcota_A; class Polyangia; order Haliangiales; family Haliangiaceae; genus NORP324. Next base: position 18,705 of record JAESTW010000644.1, on the reverse strand, counting down.
TGTCGGAAAGCCGCTTTTTGCATTTGTTCACACAGCACATGGGGCTGCCCTTTCGTCGGTACGTGTTGTGGCGCAGGATACGAAAGAGCATCACAGTGATCGTCAATGGCAGCGATCTGACAACAGCCGCACACGCAGGCGGATTCTCGGACTTGGCTCACTTTAGTCGAACCTTTAAACAGAACTTCGGCCTTTCTCCCTCAAAACTTTTTCAGAATAGCAGGAACGTTCAAGTCATCCTCTGAGTCTTCCACTATCTTGAAGGCGAGAGACAGGAGAATGACCAATGAACACTAGTACATTTCTGAGCGCGACTGCGCTCCTCGACTTCAATCATCCGACCATTGCCCAGTTGCTTGAGGACAAGGGGTGGGCATCGCTTTCCACCTATGACCGCATTGGGGCTGTATACAACTATGTCCGAGACGAAATCGAATTTGGATACAATAGAAGCGATGCAATACCTGCCAGCGAAGTTCTAAAAGACGGGTATGGCCAGTGCAACACCAAGGCTATACTCCTGATGGCACTCTTTCGTGCAGTTGGAGTCGAAGCAAGATTACATGGATTCACCATACACAAGGCCCTTCAGCGAGGTGTGGTGCCTGAGATAATCTACCCTATTACTCCGGACAACATTGTACACTCTTGGGTCGAGATCAGCTACCGAGGTCGCTGGCTTCACCTCGAAGGATTTATTCTGGACAGTGATTACCTCAAGCAGCTACAACGATTCATAGGCGGTGATAGCACAGGCTACTGCGGATACGGAGTTGGCACCACAAATCTCGCAAACCCGAACGTGGACTGGAAAGGCAGCAATACCTATATCCAAAACACGGCCATCAACCAAGACTACGGGGTTTTCGTATCGCCCGATGAGTTCTATGCAAACTACGGACAAGATCTATCTTGGTGGAAAGCATGGCTATACCGGACACTGTTTCGCCACTGGATGAACAGGCGTGTACGAAGAATTCGTAGCGGCCACAAGCCTTCTTCACTCCCCACCTCTAGCTGTAGCCCAAGCATGAGTTCGTAGAATGCGGGAGATTTCCTTCTTGGACTTTCCAACAGGAAAGCACGAAGGCCTTGCCTTTGATGGACAAGGAAACCTTCGTACAGCCCTCTGTTATCAAATTGAAGTCGGGAGCATCGAGAGTGCTTTGGGCGGTGCCAAGACACTCTGAATCTTTTGAAGTAACTCGGTTGCTATGAAAGGCTTGGCAATAAAATGAATATCAGTTTCGAAGACACCATGATTGTCGAGAGAGTCACTCGTGTACCCGGACATAAAAAGTACCAACAGGGAGGGCCTAGTCTTTGTCATTCGGTCAGCTAGAACTTTTCCGCTCATTCGCGGCATTACCACATCAGTGAGCAAGAGGTGAATCTCAGACTTGTGTTGCTCGAAGGCAAGTAGAGCTTCGCCACCGTTGGCTGCCGAGATCACTCGATACCCCGCCGACTCCAAAATGCGAGTAATCAGTGTCCGAACCGAGCTTTCGTCCTCAACCAACAATACCGTACCCGTGCCTCGTACTTCGGTTTTATCGACCGTTGTTGGTTTCACTTTCTCGGCATTTACGATGGGAAAAGATACACGAAAGGTAGTCCCCTGTCCGACTTCGCTGGCCACTTCGATACTACCGCCATTTTGCCGGACAATTCCATAGACCAAGGACAATCCCAGCCCCGTTCCCTTGCCCAATTCCTTGGTCGTGAAAAAGGGCTCAAAAATTCGGTCACAGATTTCTGCGCTCATGCCAACTCCCGTATCAGTGACAGAAATCAGCGCGTGAACTCCTGGGCTGCCCTCTTGATCGTCAGCCAACACTTCATTGGCAGTCCTGATCGTCAACTTGCCACCTTGCGGCATCGCATCTCGTGCATTGACTACCAGATTCACTAAGACTTGTTCTATTTGCGCTGGGTCGGACTTAATGTAGCCAAGATTGTCTGCGAAGTCTGTCTCGATCTCGATGTCCTCCCCAATTAGCCGCTTTAGCATTCTGATAAGGTTGCCAATGACTTCATTGACATCTACAACCCTGATGTTCAAAGGCTGTTTGCGGCTGAAGGTGAGAAGTTGGTGGGTTAAAGTGGCAGCGCGTTGTCCGGCTTCCAGGATTTGCGTCATATCAAAACGCATGGAATTGTTTTTATCCAAGCGTTCGATAGCGCTGCTTGCGTAACTGTTGATAACCGTCAGCAAATTGTTGAAGTCGTGCGCGATGCCTCCCGCCAGGCGTCCTACCGCTTCCATCTTCTGGGCCTGCGCAAGCTCCACGGACAATCGTGTAGCGTCCTCCTGGGCTTCAATTTGAGTCGTTATATCGACAATGAATCCCTTGAAATGGGTAATTTCGCCTTTGTCGTTTCGGCAGATAACAGTTCTGTCCTGAACCCATTTCGACCTTCCCTCTTGGGTGGTAATCCGATAGGGCTCGTGATCAAAACTCGATCTTTCTTTGTCCGTTGAGAACTCAGTAACCTCAGCTCCCACGCGCGCTTTGTCATCGTCATGAATCACATCGCTATACGACAAGGCTCCGGCCATAAACTCCTGTGCCGTGTAGCCCAAGAGGGAGTACACATTACTCGACACTGCGTCTACTGGCCACTCGTCCTCGTTGCGCCACAGAAAAGCGACAGCCGGACTGCTTAGGAATATATCGTACGTTTCAAGCCGGGTTTTTTCGAGTAGTTTGCGTGTACTAAGGTCACGCATTACAGCGTGAATAATGGGTTTTCCACCCATATGCAAACGAGTGAGTGATACTTCGACAGGGATAATTTCACCAGTACCCCGAAGGTGATCCCACTCAAAACGATGGGCTCCTTTGGCATACGCCATTTCAATCATCTCTGAGGCCTTCTCACCGGACAGCCTACCGTCCGGTTGAAATTCAGGAGACAGCTGTGAGGGATGAATATTGATTAGCTTTGCTTTGCCCTCATACCCAAGCATGCCAGAAGCAGCTGGGTTGCAATCGACAATGGTATCGCCCTCGATGATCAGCATGGCGTCGATGGAGTTTTCAAAGAAGGCTTTGTACTTCGCATCGCCTTCACTGGCAATATCGTGTTCCGCGATATCGCGCATCTCAACAACTACCGCTGACTTTCCTTCAAAGAGGGCGGCAGTCGTCTCTATCGCGACCCAGAATACCTCGCCGCTCTTTCGGACAGCTGGCAACTCACGCACTCCTTCGGATACGGAAGACAGATTCGCCCTAAACAACTCTTTGGCATCTTGTCCGTGCTCTTTCCTGTATGTTTCGGACACCAGGGATTCTACCGAGAGACCAATCATCTCCTCCTCTAAATATCCAAAAAGATTTTCAACAGCGAAATTTGCCTTTAGAATTTCCCCTTCCCCTCCAACCACAAAAGTCGCTTCTCGGCTATTCTTGAAAGCGGTCTCTGGCCATTCTTCCAGCGTCTCAGATAGTGTCACTTTAGTATCTCCCGCGTTGCTTGCTGAAATACCCATTAGTGTAGATTCTATCACATACTATAAACATCAAGTGCTCGCTTCACGAGGACCGCCAATAGTGCGAGACTATCCCCATGGAAAAACAGAGCGGGAACGATTCGGCCTACCTCCATGGTTTTACCAACGTGGAACAAGAGCGACTCCGACACCAGGCACGCTTCGCCGAGCAGAGCGTGTACGAAAATGTTGATTTGTCCGGGGTCGACAAGCTGCTAGAAGTAGGATGCGGTGTTGGCGCACAGTCGGAAATATTGTTGCGGCGATTCCCTGGTATATCTCTCACAGGAGTCGATTTAAGTGAGAGTCAATTGGCTGGCGCGAATGCGGCGTTAGAAAAACTAGGATTCGCTGAAGGGCGCTGGAATTTTCTCAAGCAAGATGCCTGCGCGATGACTCTCAAAGCACAGTCCTTTGATGGTGCCTTCCTCTGCTGGATCTTAGAACACGCCAGTGAGCCAGCAAGGGTACTGTCTGAAACTCGGCGAATGCTGAGACCCGGCGCGATCGTTTATATAACGGAGGTAATGAACTCCTCGTTTTTCTTGGAACCCTACTCGCCCGCATTGTGGAAGTATTGGATGGCTTTTAACGACTACCAATACGAACTTGGTGGGGATCCCTTTGTTGGGGCAAAGCTCGGAAATCTTCTGCTCTCCACAGGGTTCCGGGATATTGAAACCAACATTAAAAGTTGGCATTTCGACAATCGTCATCCGATTAAACGCGAAGAGATGATCACCTATTGGTCGAACCTACTTTGGAGTGCGTCCGCGCAACTCATCGTTGCCAACGTTGTGGATGAGGAGCTGGTAGCAACAGCGAAAGGAGAAATGAAACGCGTCGCTACCGATCCCAACGCGGTCTTCTTCTACAGCTTCGTACAAGCTCGAGCTCGAGTCTATTAACACTATGCTACGACGTACTTTGGGCAAAGTTACAGTGAAAATGTCTCGGCTTTTGTTGTGTTGCCAAGGGCACTCTCGGTGCGTATCGTCTCTATCATGAAACTATTTTCAGGCATAGGAATGTTGGTTCCTGTATTGGCACTAGCAGCCAGCGCAGGATGTTCAAAGTCGGATTCTACGGATTCCAAAGAAGAGGTAAGCGTCAAAGACGTTGCCGGGAAATCCAAGGAGACTTTGTTGGTTTTAAAATTCCACCACGATTCTTGAGGCGGTTGTGTCGCGATGGGTCCCATCGTCGAAGAACTCGCTGCTAGCTATTCGGACAAAGGCGTCAAGTTTGTCACCTTTGATTTCACCAACGACGAAACCAAGGCTGCGGCAAAAGCCAAGGCAGAGGAGCTTGGTGTTGCAGGTACCTTTGCAAAGAACGCTCCCAATACTGGGTTCGGACTTGTCTACAACACCAAAGACCAGAAAGTAATCGCCAAGCTCACTGCTGGCGACGAAACTTCCAAGTGGCGCGAAGCCATCGACGGGGTGCTCTCGAAGTAGCGACTAGGTGCCAAAGAGATTTGGCTCCGTTGCGTGTGCAAGTACTCTGCACGCAGCTTCTGTTCCGAATTCGCCTACTCAGTATTATTCTGAGTGGGCGTTTTTTTGCCACAAAGGCCAGTAGCACAAAGGCTAGTAATCGATATACGGACCGCCCTGGTCCCCGCGCGATGGGCTCTCTTCAACAACGGAAGTACCCACAACTTCTGCTGGAAGCGCCTGAAACATCTTGACCGCGTTGGAAGCAATACGAATCTCTGGTGAAATACGGCGCAAGATAGAAACCACGTTGCGCAAGATGTCCTCGAACTCACCAGTGTGAATCCCGCCCTTGAGCGTCTTGCCAATCCAGCGCTCGTCGCCTGCAGTACAAATCTGGAGAAACTCGCTGCCATCTCCTTCGAAATACTTTCGATCGCCAGGCTTTGCCAGAGCGAGCGCTTCTCGCATTTTGCTGTCTATTTTGCAGCCGAAAAATAGGTACCCGTCTTTGTTCAATTCCATCGAACGGTGAGTATAGCCACAGGCCTGGAAAATCCCCGCCTGGAATGAGTCAGAACAAGAATGATTAGGGCAAAACAAAAAAGACCCCCTGGATAATCAGGAGGCCTTTTGTGTTGGGACCCTATTTTGGTTAGGGCCCCCGAACGTTTGTTCGGGGTAGAGGATTCGAACCTCTATCTTCAGTACCAAAAACTGAGGTCCTGCCTTTAGACGAACCCCGAAACTGTCCGTAATGACTCACGGACGGCGACACATTCACAGGCTAAGGCCAGATTGTCAACCAATGCAGCCACCTTCATTGCACTGGGAAGCAATTTTCAGGAAATAAGCTTGAAATACCAAGCTAGACTACAAAGCGAAGAGCACAAAGCAATGGCCGAAACTACAAAACGCCCCGCAGATGCGAGACGTTTTAAGAAGTGGCGAAAGACAGGCTTGAACTGTCGACTCAGGGATTATGAGTCCCCCGCTCTACCAACTGAGCTACTCCGCCAAGGCGGCGAACACTAAGGGTATCCAGCACAGAGAGCAAGTGCAAAAACGATCAGAATGACATGTATCGCGAGGAATATGGAAAGCAGCAAATTTTACCTATATCATTTCTGGTGAATGGGGCTAGCCATCGGAATTGATTTAGGAACTACCAACTCTGTAGCCGGAGTTGCGACACCACAAGGTGTCAAACTGGCAGTTGACGAGAACGGGCAAACGATACACGCCTCCGTTGTCTCCTTCCCAATCGAGGGCGGACTCCTCGTTGGCAACGAAGCCCGGGTTCGCAAGGCCACCGATCCAACGCAGACGATTTATTCTGCCAAACGGTTGATTGGACAAAATGTTCGGGCTCCTCTGGTGCAGTTAGCCATGGCCTCGCTGGCCTACCAAGTGGAAGAGGGCACCAATCAGCAGCCACTCATCGTCGTTCGCGGCCAGCATATGATGGTCCCTGAGATCTCTGCGCTTATTTTGAAGCACCTAAAGGAACTGTGCGAAGATCAGTTCGGTGAAGAAGTCACGGGAGTCGTACTAACCGTCCCTGCGAATTTCTCGGACTCCCAGCGTCAAGGCACGAAAGAAGCGGGACGCCGAGCGGGCATGGAGGTTCTGCGGCTCGTTAACGAACCAACGGCAGCAGCACTTGCGTATGGCTATGGCCAGGCGATGGATCAAAGCGTTGCTGTCTACGACTTCGGTGGCGGTACTTTCGATTTTAGCCTGCTCAAAATTGACTCCGACATCTTTGAGGTTCTCGCAACCGATGGCGAATTCTTCTTAGGTGGTGACGATATCGATCAAGTTATTGCTGAGTTCTTGGCTGGCGAAATGAACCGGACACAACATATTGACCCACGGCCAATCCCTACCGCGATGAACCGCCTCATCGTCGCAGCAGAACAAATCAAGCACTACCTCGCGGACAACGAAGACGCTGGTGGAACCATTGACGGTATCGTTGTCGGTGACACCGGTGACTCGGTTTCTGTCGAGTTCGAGCTGAGCCGAGAACGCTTCAACTCCATGATCGAGGGATACATTGGGCGCACAATTGAGATTTGCCAAAACGTTTTTGCTGCAGCTGGCATGGACCCCAAGCGTGTAGACGACATCATCATGGTCGGCGGATCGACTCGAATTCCGCTAGTGAGAGAGCGCTTGGCCGATTTCTTTGGCAAGGAACCAGCAAATCATATCAACCCGGACGAGGTTGTGGCTCATGGTGCTGCCATTCAGGCTGCCATCTTGTCCGGACAAATCCTTCAGCAATCGGAAACTGAAATTGCTAGCAGTAGCGCCAAACTCGCAGAAAACGCCGTTCCCATCGATTTGCAATTCATCGATCTCGATAGCCCGGATGATGCTGCCGTGCCTTCAGCCCTGCTCCTCGATGTCATGCCCGAGACACTGCGAATCGCAACCACTGGCGGGTATTCAGAGGCCTTTCTTGAGAAGAATTCTCCGATCCCAATTGAGCGAACCAGCGTATTTACCACAGCTCAAGACGACCAAACTCGAGTTGTGATTCAGTGCTGCCGGGGCACGGCCCGAAACGTGGAAGACAACGAAATCCTGGGAACTCTCATTCTTGAAGACATTCCAGCGGCAGCTCGCGGCGACGCCAAGATCGAAGTTACCTTTCGAGTCGACCCGGACTGCATTCTTCACGTCCGAGCCATCGACTTAAGAACAAACCAAGAAGTCCAGGCGAAGCTCAATGTCGTGGGTGCTCCGGTCTCGGCCTCTACCGAGGTCGCCGAAGTAGACGACTTGCCCGTACTCGACAAAAAGGCAACACGCGCGCTAGAGAAGGAACAAAAGAAACAAAAGAAGGCGCAAGAGAAAGAAGAAAAGGAACAGAAAAAGTGGGAGAAGGACTGGGCCAAAAACCTGGCGAAGAAACGCTAAATCGAGGGGACCATGCCTACCAAACGAAAACAGATGTGGAGTAGACGCGAAGTACTCTCCTACCTCGATCGAATCTTGCCAGCATTGGACAAGCTCGACCACTTTGAGATCCTCGACGTCTCCTACCAGGCAGATACCAAAGAGATTCAATCTGCCTTTCACTCTATGGCGGCACGCTTGCATCCAGATCGGCACCGCAATGGGCTAACTCCGGAGCAGTACGAAAAACTCGTGATTGCCTATGCTCGCATCGCCGAAGCCTATCGAATTCTGCGCGACCCCAAACACCGTGATGGCTATGTCGCCAAACTTCGCAAGGGGCGTGATGCATCGGCAAAGGCGGCTCCCAAAGCGGATACCACGACTGCTGCACTCGCCCTACTCAGTCCCAAAGCGCAACAATTGTACCGGCGCGCCACCGCTGCTGCACGCACAGGTGACAGGTCAAGTGCGATTCTGAATCTTCGCATGGCTCTGTCAAAGCACCCGCAAAGCGATTTTCTCAAAAACGCACTGAGAAACCTGCAAAAACCCCGCTAAGAGGATCCAAGCTCAAGCTGGTCTTTCAAGGTCAGCAAGAGCCTGCTATTACACGGGCATGGGCAAGAAAATTGCGATCACTGGTTCGGGAATATCAACCCCAGAATTCACGATTACCAACGAAGAGCTTGTCGAGGGCTTCAACCGCTACGTCCAACACTTCAATAGGGAAAATGCTGCTGCCATTGCCAGCGGCGAAGTGACGGAGCTACGCGAGTCGACTGCTGAGTTTATCGAGAAGGCCTCTGGGATCAAGCAGCGCTTTGTCTGCAATAAATCTGGCATTCTCGATCCGGAGATCATGCGTCCGGTGATTCCACAACGCCCCAATGAGGAGCTGTGCATTCAGGCAGAACTCGCCGTCAACGCCTGCAAAATGGCCTTGGAGCAAGCCGGACGAGTCGGTGAAGACATCGACTTGGTTATCTTGGCGTCGTCAAACTTGCAGAGGCCGTACCCAACCGTCGCGATGGAAGTTCAAGATGCTCTAGGAGCTCGCGGATTTGCCTACGACATGAACGTCGCTTGTTCGTCCGGTACCTACGCAATTCAGGCTGCGGCGGACGCTGTCCGAGCCGGCTCTGCAACTTGCGCGTTGGTAGTCGTTCCCGAAATCATGAGTGGCCACCTGAACTGGACGGACCGAGATACTCACTTCATTTTTGGTGACGGCTGTGCAGCGGTAGTTGTCGAAGTTTTAGAAGAGGCCAAGTCAGATCACCCGTGGGAGATTTTGAGCACCAAGGCTCTGGCACGCTATTCCCACAACATTCGCAACAACGGCGGCTACCTCGGACGATGCGATCCAGAGCACCGCGATGAAGCGGACAAGCTATTTGTTCAGCAGGGCCGGAAGGTCTTCAAAGACATCGTTCCGTTGGCGGCCAACTTCATTAAAGATCACATGGCATCCCAAGACTTAACGCCAGAAAACGTGAGTCGCTATTGGCTGCACCAAGCCAATGCCAGCATGAACCGGCTCATTGCCAAACGAGTTGTCGGACGCGATACAACCCCGGACGAGGCGCCCACGATTTTGGACGTCTACGCAAACACGGCGGGCGCAGGTTCGATGATCGCTTTCCATCTGCACAATGAAGATTTGGCGCCAGGCTCCACCGGCGTACTGTGCTCCTTTGGCGCCGGCTATTCGATAGGCAGCGTCATCTTGCGCAAAGTCTGATCTCGGACTAGCAGGCTCAGCCCCTCAGCGCACAAACAGAAATACCGCTCTGGCGAAGGGCCAGGCGGTTTCTCTACAGGACCGAGATAGACAGGACTATTTAGTGGCTGACTGGCAGCTCTTCATAAGGGCAGTTGCCTCATTCAAAGAGAAATGACCGTAGCCTTTGTTCTTGCAGAGCAGGTTTTTCTCACCAATTTTTACTGTGGCGACAAAGGAGAAGTTGTTCTCGCCGCCTAGTTCAGACGAGCTTTCCCAAAGCACACCATCTGTTTGGTCTACGTGAAACTTCACCAACTTGTCCAGGCCATCGCCGGCGGTGGCTTCGGTCTTGGCTTTGGCTACAGCGCCTTCATCGTCGAACTCAAAGCGCATTTCAAAGGACTTCTCACCATACTCAAGAGTGAGAGCCATGCTGCTGTTGTCATTCATTTTGGAGCCAGCAGGAGCGCTGAGAGTAATGCCTTTGTAACGTGTCTCATCGACATCGCTAATCGCCGCGCCAACATCAAGCTTGGCAGTAAGTTCGATGGGCTTCTCCGGTGCTTTCTCTTTTTTGGGAGCAGTCTCGGTGGTCTTGGCAGCAGTGCCTTTGTCTTCAGTTTTGTCGTCGCCTTTGCTGCAGCCGATAGTCATCAGAGCCGAGAGAGAAAGGATGCCGAAAAGTTTCGTTGTTGTATTCATGGGGTTCCAAGTGTTGAGTAAAGATGAGCGGAAGGAAACCGCGCTCTTGCCCTTATTGAGTCCTTGGAACCTCGCTTGTCGCATCTTTTCGTTGCGATGGAGCATAGAAACTAGAGCATGATGGTTTGGCCACCCTCCAGTGCATCCCTCAGTCGCTCTGGCCTTCGATCTCGAGCATCATCAACAAGCGCTCTCGCTCCTCCTGAAGTTCAGTGATCGTATCGTTAACCGTCGTCTGCGCCAGATTTACGTCGATCCGTTCTGCCAGTCTCGCGTCAATGTCACGCAGTTCCTCGTACTTGGTAGCGCGCTCGGCCGTCTTGTTAATTTGGTGCTCCATGATGACATTGTGTTTAACCCGACTTGTCTCACCTAAGTTCTCTAGTCTGGTGCTCAAGGTATTCACGGCTTGAGAAAGCGGAGCTGTATCCTCGTTGTCCGCCTCTCTGCCGAAGTTGAGTTCTCCCAAGGCAAAGCGCAAAGATGCAGAGCGTTCACGGGTCTCTTGCTCTAGGGCGCGATCGCTTCGTGATAAATCCGCCAAATCTCGTGAAAGCCCACCAAGCTCCTGCTCTACCTGATTTGCTTCTGCAAGAAGAACCAAGAGAAAGGCATCGGAACACCCCTGGTCACAGAGATTTTCTGCCAACTTGTACAGAACGTGCCGTAGCTGCAAATCGTACCTGGACATAAAGACGTCGGTCGTTCTCGCGTCTTCAGACTCTAAGACAATTTCTCCACGAATGGTAGCGGCGGCCTCAAACCCGCTAATGCTTGTCTCATTGGCATCCTGGCCGAATATACGAATTTTGGGCGACTCCTGCAGAGATGCCATTGCTGCAGCGACCTCTCCTCCACTTTGGTATCGCAACTCGGGGTCTTTTTCTAAGCAGCGCAGTACAATTCGATCTAGCTGCGCGGATATCGTGTCGTCACCAAGAATGACAGACGGAGGCCTAGGAATTTCTCCAATATGCGCCTCTAAAATCTGCATCGCCCGTCCGACAAAAGGCGGCGCTCCGGTTAGAAGTTCGTAAGCAATGCAGCCCATCGCGTAGATGTCAGAGCGATGATCTTCAACACTACCGCGAATTTGCTCCGGCGCGATATACGAGGGAGTGCCAAAGACCTGCCCTTCTCGGGTGATCGCGATGCTTTCCAGATACCCAGGTTCTGTGATCTTAGCGACACCAAAGTCCAACACTTTGAGCATGTCCGGTTGGCCGTCTCCCTGAATCAGGACGAGGTTCTCGGGTTTCAAATCTCGGTGGATCACGCCTTTGGAGTGAGCGTAGTCGATGGCGGCGGCCAACTGGCGCATGACACCAACGGCGCGAGAAACACTTAGTTTCTGCTCTGCCTGTAGTACGTCTTTTAAGTCGGGCCCGTTGGCAAACTCCATTGTGAGGTAGAGTCTTCCGTCCGGCATTTTGCCAAAGTCGTAAAAGCTGACGATATTGTTGTGCTGAAGTCGATTGGTCGCTCGAGCCTCTCGACGAAAGCGCGCCAGGTGTCCTTCGTCACGGGCAAAGCGGCTCTTGAGAATTTTAATGGCCTCTTTGCGCCCCATCAGGAGGTGCTCTCCCAAGTAGACCTCTCCCATCCCCCCCGAACCGATATGCCTTAAGATCCGGTAACGCCCATCTAATATCGTGCCTATCATGGGCTTGCCCTCACACACCAACTATACTGGACTTCAGCGATTTTTGTGATTTCCTTAGCAAGAGAGAAGATAGATTGTAAGTTTCTTCTTCTGGCACTGTCTTAGCTATAACCATGACCTACTCAACTGATACAAAAGCCTCAATGTTGTCTCGATCACATCTGCTCTTATCTATCGTGATCGCCGCAAGTGGTGCGCTCACCGCCTGTGGTGGAACTTCAAAACCCAAGGGAACTCCGCGTTCCTACGCTGCCCCTGATGTAAAGACAGTTCTCTCGGAGCTTGCGGCCAAAGAAGCAAAGGCCCATAGCTTCTACGCGGAAAGTCGCATGGAGTATTGGGCTGATGGTGAGCGCGTGAAGCCTACCGTCCTTATCATGGGAGAGCGCGGCGCCAAAGTGCGCTTCAATGCACTCAATCCCGCAGGTGATGACACTGCATCAGATCTAGCCTGCAACGGCGCCAACTTTCAGTACGTCGACTTCACCAACGACTGCCAGATGGTAGGACTGTGCAACAAACAAGCAATCTCGCGATTATTGCGCGTGAGCCTAGAGCCGGACGACTTCTTGTCACTCGCAATTGGCTCTTCACCAATTATTGCCAACCCAAGTGGTAGCGTACATTGGGATTCTTCTAAGCAACAAGAAATTCTCAAGCTCAAGTCGGGTGATGGTAGTTGGACGCAGACCATTGTATTGGACGGACGAAAACGAAACTGGGACATCATCTCCAGTACCGTGTGGAATTCTAACGGAGACATTGAATGGGAAATCACCAACAAAGACTTTTCTGAGCTCAAAAGCGAAGACGATATCGTGTTCAGAGTTCCCGGCAAGACCCGTTTCAAGCAACCCGGCTCCAAATCTGAGCTGAGCATTCGCTGGGAAGACCGAAGCATCAACTTAGAGTTGTCCGAAGATAAGTTTACGATGGAAATCCCCCCAGAACTGCCGACCTGTGGCCAAAAGAGTCCCTAGGAAACGATGACGCCGCTGCTTGAAGTTCGAGATCTGTCCGTCGAGTTCGAGACTTCACGGGGGCTGTTGCGCGCGGTTGACAGGATATCCTTCTCCCTCGACAAGGGCGAGTCGCTGGGCATCGTCGGTGAATCAGGCTGTGGCAAGAGCGTTACCGCCCTGAGCATTATGCGGCTGATTCGGCCCCCTGGACGTGTCCGAGGCGCAGAGATTCTCTTCCACGGAAAGGACATTTGCCAGCTTGACGAATCGGACATGCGGGCCATTCGCGGGAATCAGATATCGATGATTTTCCAAGAACCGATGACCGCGCTCAATCCTGTGTATACAACGGGTGAGCAAGTCGCCGAGGCGATCCGCCTGCACCAAAAGCGAAACCGAAAAGATGCGCTCGAGCTCACCATAGCGATGTTCAAACTGGTCGGCATTTCCTCGCCGGAGACTCGCGTTCACAACTATCCACACCAGATGTCCGGTGGCATGCGACAACGAGTCATGATCGCGATGGCACTGGCTTGCAAACCCGAGTTGCTGGTTGCCGACGAACCTACAACAGCTCTGGATGTGACGATTCAGGCTCAAATTCTCGATTTGCTGGCTAAACTCCAGGCAGAAATGGGACTTGGTATTATTCTTATCACCCACGATTTGGGAGTGGTCGCGGAAATCTGCAAGAAGGTCCTTGTGATGTACGCCGGACGCATTGTTGAGTCGGCCAATGTCGCTGACATATTTGCAAAGCCTCACCACCCTTACACAGTCGGGCTACTCGCCTCGATGCCCAGCCAGCAAAACATTGGCGGACGCCTGCAAGAGATCCCTGGCATGGTTCCCTCACTGGGGGATTTCCCGAAGGGCTGCAAATTTCAAGATCGCTGTTCTGAATGCACTGCGCTTTGCCGAGAGAGTGAGCCTGAACTGGTCAGTATTGGCAATTCCTCTGTCCGGTGCCACCATCCGCTAAACGTGGACGGAGACGAATCCACTGCTGAGTCGAAAGAACAGGCGTCGAATGAGTAACACCCTACTTTCCGCGAAAAATCTGACCAAGTACTTCCCACAGAAAGTCGCTTGGCCCAAAGACCCGGACGCGCCACTGGCCACTAGAATATGGCACAATTTGTCGAGTCAAAACGCCTTCGTCCGAGCGGTAGATGGAGTTAGTCTGGACATCATCAGTGGCGAAACACTAGGGCTTGTGGGCGAGAGCGGTTGCGGCAAATCTACGTTGGGCCGGACACTGCTGCGTCTTTTGGACCCGAATTCCGGTTCGATTCACTTCGATGGCACTGACATTACGAAGCTGAAGCAGAGCGAGTTGAGACCCATTCGGCGACACATGCAGATTATTTTTCAAGACCCATACGCGTCACTAAACCCGCGTATGACAGTCGGAGATGCCATTGCAGAGGGTCTACAGATATTTGGCCTAGTCTCATCTGACGCGGAAAAGAAGAAGCGCGTGTCCGAACTCTTGAAGAAGGTTGGACTGGCCGAAGATGCCGCTTCGCGCTATCCTCACGAATTTTCAGGCGGACAAAGACAACGAGTCGGCATTGCCCGAGCACTCGCGGTTAAGCCGAAACTCATTGTCTGCGACGAACCCGTATCTGCTCTAGATGTCTCTATTCAGGCTCAAGTCATCAACCTGCTACAGGATTTGCAAAAAAGCGAAGAGCTAACCTATCTCTTCATCTCTCACGACCTCAATGTTGTCCGACATATTTGTGATCGAGTTGCCGTCATGTACCTGGGGAAAATCGTAGAGATTGCGAGTACGAGCGAGCTCTACGAAAATCCCAATCACCCCTACACCCAGGCGCTACTCTCGGCACTTCCCGCCATCAATCCCAAAGAAAAACGAGAGCGAATCGTGTTGCAAGGAGACGTGCCCAGTGCGATGAATCCTCCAAGTGGTTGCGCTTTTCACCCTCGCTGTCCCGTAAAAGACAAGCCCAAAGCGTGTTTTGAGCAAGTTCCAGAATTGCGAAAGTCAGACAGCGGCGGACTCAAAGCCTGCCATCTTTAGGTGGGTAAGCTGCTTAATACGTGACTGCGATATCGAGATGGCCCGAATTCCCGTCAAAATTCGGCTTCCGGCTTGTTTGGCCCCTGCCTACACTCATTATTGTGATACGAACACCTTATGGTAGACGACGTGAACGGTGAAAACAACGATCTTATCTACGACTGGAACTCGGTAGAGAAGAGCACAACTCTCTCGCCTAAGCGAAAATACGTCTTTATGGATGAGACCTTGCGGGATGGGATCCAATCTCCTTCCGTGGTCGACCCGAGCATTGAAGACAAAATCCGCTTTGTCGAGCTGAGCGCAGAGTTGGGCATTCACCATATCGACATCGGGCTGCCCGGCGCTGGTCCCCGTGCCGTTGAAGATTGCACGATTCTCGCTGAGCTGATTCGCGATTCAAAACTGCCGATCATCCCGTGTTGCGCTGCCCGAACTCACGTAAACGACGTGCAAGCGGTTATCGATATCTCGCAAAAAGTCGGCATCGAGATTGAGGTCATGGCCTTTATTGGTTCATCGCCAATTCGCGCCTACGCAGAAAACTGGGATCTGGCAAAAATGCTTCAGCTCTCGGGCGACGCAATCGACTTGGCGGTTAACAACCAGTTGCCAGTCACCTACGTTACCGAAGACACCACCCGCTCCAAGCCAGAAGTGCTCGACACACTCTTTCGCAATGCGATTGAGCATGGCGTACACAGGCTTTGCCTCTGTGACACCGTCGGACACGTGACACCGGACGGCGTTCGCAATCTCATCAAATTCACCCGCAACCTTATCAACGGCATGGGTCGCAGTGATATCGGCATTGACTGGCATGGTCACAACGATCGAGGTTTAGGTGTCGTTAACTCCATCTTCGCCATCGAATTTGGCGCGGACAGAATTCACGGAACGGCCCTCGGGCTGGGCGAGAGAGTTGGCAATGCCGCTCTCGATCAAATCTTGCTCAACCTCAAGTTGCTCGGCGAGCTAGAGCACCAAGATCTAAGCAAGCTACTGGTTTGGTGCGAGCTCGCTGCCAAAGCCACGCATATGCCAATTCCGCCGCAATACCCACTTGCCGGAAGCGATGCATTTCGGACGGCTACTGGTGTCCACGCGGCAGCGATCATCAAGGCAGAAAAGAAGGGCGACTCTTGGCTTGCCGACAGAATCTATAGTGGTGTTCCAGCGGGCATGTTCGGACGAGAACAACAAATTGAAATCGGACACTACTCCGGTGAATCCAACGTTGTGTATTGGCTTATTCAACGAGGATTCGAACCCACACCTGACTTGGTGAAGAACCTTCTAGGGGCAGCCAAACGTGGAAATCGGGTTCTCACTGATGTTGAAGTCAAAGACATTATCAAAGACTTTGGTGCAGTCCCAGAGCACGCTCCTGCTACCGGCGCGACCCCGGTCAACTAAGATTTAGATCTCGATCTCAATAGTATTTAAGAAGTAAAGAAGTAGGACACAGACATGAATAGCGGTAAAGGCAACGTTTACTTTCAAGACATACCCTTCAATTCGGTGAAGGTTTTTTCAGCAACAATGATGAGGGACCGCGCCAATCTCGGTGACAATGTAACCAAATGGATTACTGAGCACGCTGATGTGGCTATTGCAGAAATCGTCGTTACCCAATCTAGCGACGAGGCATTTCACTGCCTGACCTTCACTATTTTTTACAACGACCCTCAAGTTCAGAGCTAAAGCAGAATTCGTATTTCACAGACCTCACAACTTCTGTATTCGGATCTAGCGCCAACGCTCGATGCAATAGAGCTCGAGTGGCTAGATCGTGCGCGTAGCTTTGTAGAGGAAGAATTCTTACGAGTTTTTGTTGGAGCCGGACGCCGAATCGGCGGACGTAGCCATGGGATTGCAACGAGTCCGAGTCACAAGGCTCGGGTGTTTCTGACCTTGCAATATGCCGAGACCGCCGGAGCTCCCGCCAGAGAGTGGATTTGTCGCGCGTATCGCGAGGGTGATAGCCGGGAAAAGGCGGCCGTTATCTCTGCTCTGCCAGACCTAGATTGCGGCGCTGATGGCGAACCCTACTTGGCTTTGGCACTTGATTGTGGGCGGACCAACGAGACCGACCTCTTTGCCTGTTTGACGACGGGCAATGACTTTCCCAATCGCTACTATTCGGACAATCAGTTTAACCAGTTGGTGATGAAGGCTGCGTTTTCAGATTTCGACCTCGGACAAATCGTCGGCTTGCAAACCCGGAGCAATCCTGAACTTGCGCGCATGGGCATGGAATACGTCGATGAGCGACTCGCAGCGGGTCGGAGTTTCCCGGTCAGTTTGTGGCTCGCAATCGCGCCGTGTAGCCCACCTGGCGCCTGTGCTCGCATGCTTGGCGAACTGCAACACAGTCAACCTGCGAGAAGACAACTCGCTGCAGCCGCTCTCGGACTGACTGGCGATTCTCGTGTACGCTCATTTTTGGAAGAGCGGCTTGCGATGGAAAGCGACTTGCAGACAGAAGAGAACATTGAGAGTAGTATTGAGCGACTCTGAAAGTATGCCCCAATGAAGCTATTTGACCCCCATATTCACTGTTCTGCCCGGACAACCGATGACTACGAAGCGATGTACCAAGCGGGTGTGCGAGCCGTTTTGGAGCCCGCGTTTTGGCTCGGGCAGCCGCGAACCCAAGCGGGCAGCTTTATCGATTACTTCAATTCTCTCATCGGTTGGGAGCGCTTTCGAGCCAGGCAATTCGGCATTGCCCACTTTTGCACGATGGCGCTCAATCCGAAGGAGTCTAACGATCTAGGGCTCGCCAGAGAAGTTCTGGACATGCTGCCGCGCTTTTTGGAGAAGCAAGGTGTGCTCGGCGTGGGAGAGATTGGCTACGACGACGTAACACCAGCGGAAGAGGCCTCCTTCAGCGAACAATTGCAGTTGGCCAAAGACACGGGCGTCATCGCTCTTGTGCACTTGCCGCACCGGGACAAAAAGAGCGGCACCAAGCGTACTCTCGATCTCGTCCGGGACATAGGAATTCCAGAGCACATGGTTCTCATCGACCACAATACCGAGGAGACACTGCCTCTGGTCTTGGCAACAGGTTGCTGGGCCGGACACTCGATCTATCCGGAGACAAAGATGAGCGAAGATCGCATGGTGACTCTCGTCCAAGAGTACGGGAGCGAGCGCATTATTATCAATAGCGCAGCTGACTGGGGCAAGAGCTGCCCTCTCAAGGTGCCTAAAACGGCGGCTGCGATGCGCTTGGCTGGAATCGACGATTCGACGATTGAAACGATTGTTTGGGACAACCCGGTAGAGTTTTTCTCACAGGGTGGACGCTTGGAAGCGGCGGATTTGCAAGTGGACTTCGACCAGAGCGAACTCTACTCCGGCAACTCGGTACTGCGCGGACAAAGCCCGCAGTCTTCCGGCAACCAGTCCTCCGGCAGCCAATAAGTCAGTGCCAGACTCTCTTTGCTACTGCGGGAATGTTCACAATGCGAGAGATCTGGACGAGCTGCTCGCCAGTATTGAGAGTGGTCCCGCTTTAGTCCGAGGCGAGCTGGGTTTAGATCAACTGAACTATGGTCTTTGGTTGAGCGAAACGGCACTGTCCGAGTCTATTGCGGAGGAGCACCAGCGACTTCGGGCTGCGCTGGCAAAACACCGAATCCGTGTGTCGACGATGAATGCCTTCCCGCAAGGAGATTTTCAGGCTGAGGTGGTCAAATACGAAGTGTACCGGCCGAATTGGGCTAGCGTTGAGCGTCTGAATTACACCTTGCAG
>JAESTW010000643.1 GCA_016763395.1 Kofleriaceae bacterium | reverse complement strand
GTATTGAAGTGACTGCCTCGACAGAAAATCCCACGACCACGATTCCCGGACAGCTCGCGAACTTCGCTCGAATGACCGAAGCCGACGCCACCAATGCCTCCGATCCAAGGCCCTTCTTGCTGGAGGTCAATCCCTTCACAATCAACGGCGTCAAGATGGATATGAACGTCATCAACGAGCGAATTCGAATGGGAGACGTTGAGATATGGGAACTGAGCAATCCCAACATGCAAGCACATCCTTTTCATGTACATGGTGAGCCATTTCAGATCCTCTCACGCAATGGGGCGCTGCCGCCACCGAACGAGCGGGGGTGGAAAGACGTTGTGCTGATTCGTCCAGACGAGGTTGTGCGCATCATTAAGCGCTTTGATGATTTTTCGGATTCGTCGGTGCCGTACATGTACCATTGCCACATTCTCGAACACGAAGATGTGGGAATGATGGGAACCTTTACCGTCGAGGACTTCTAGTGCCTAGCGTCCGAACACTCACTATACTTGTGGCCCTATCGGGTTGCCAAGCAGGAAACACCAATCCGGTTACCTTGGACGCCGCTCCGGTGCTTGATGCGCCGACGCAGAATTCTTCGATCGTCCGGGTTCTCACCCACAATATTGGTCCTTGGGCCGACGCCCGCGAAAACGCACTCGCCCTATTCGCTAGCGAAGAATTCGATATCATCGCTCTGCAGGAAGTCACTCGAAACACCGACGCTACATCATCACTTTTGGCGCAAAACCCGGCGCTTTCGTACGAGGATAATGGAACGACGAATCCGATTTTTTGGCGGACAAGCGTCTTCTCTTGGGATTCAAGCGACACTGGCATCTTCGAGTGGCCTGTTCCGGACGGGGCCATTGGAGGCAACCGAACTGCGAACTGGGTCAGGCTGCATCACCTGGCGAGCGAGCGGGACCTGCTTGTGGTGAGCACGCAGCTACTTTCCTTGGCCGGACAGGTCGAAAACGCCGAGGCACTAACGCGGAGATGGCCAAGTCGCTGGGAGACGAGGTCGCGGCTCTGGCGACAACCGATGAGGCAATTGTTGTCATGGGAGACATGAATCAGCGCCAAGATTCGCCGGCGCTTCAGTACCTACTTGGCACCGGGGAGCTTGAGGGCGAATCGCCGCGTCTCGACTTGGATGATGTAGAGGGCGAGAACAAACAAGGACAGCCCAGCATCGACTATATCCTCGTGCGCGCGGACGCAAGCGTTGTCGGCTGCAGTGTTGTCCACACCAGCACCGGTTCGCAGCATCAGGCGCAGAGTGCCACACTAGAATTACTCGGATCGGGCTCAAGCGACGGTTCCTGCCCGTGATCTTAGCGATCGAATCTTGCCAAGTGAGTCAGTCTCGAATCGATGAATCCGGTAGCAAGATTGTGTGGCGGTTAAATTTATCCCGCTCGGCAAGCCCACAACTGCCGACGAAGAGATGCCTCGTCGAGATTTTCACCGATGAGCACTAGTTCAGTGAAGCGGCGACTGTCCGGCCACTTGCCACGATAACTCAGACTCACTCTGTCCCCAGCAAGCTCCAAAAAACCTCGCTGGGACTCGCCTGCGATATGCACGAATCCCTTTGCTCGATAGAGCGATCCTTGGTGCCGTTTCAAGAGCTGTAGCAAACGCTCTCCGAGTAGTGGAGCATCCTCCTCAAATGAGATAGTGTTCAATTGCCCTTGGCTGTGACTATGGCTGTGTGGGCGGGCCGGACGGAGTTTTCCCTTCTTCAGTAGCACCCACGAGGTTAGTGCTCGACTCGCAGTCTCGCCCGCAGGGAAGCTGGCTCGTTCAGCGTCCGGGTTTAGGGAATCGAGCGCTGTGTGAAGAAGCCGAGCTTGCTCTGGCGTCGCCAGGTCTAGTTTACTAAGCAAGAGTCTGTCCGCGCACATGATTTGCTCGCGGGCCTCTATCCTCTCCCCCAAAATTCGCGGCCCAGCTTCGGCCTCCACCACGGACACAATTCCCGCCGGGCTGACGCAATCCTGTTGCGATTCTGGCAGGTATCGAAATCCGTCGAGGATCGCCCCTGGCTCGGCAATGCCAGTGGTTTCTAAAATCACATAGTCTGGTGACGAGCGCTCGATGACGTCGGCTATTCCGTCCCAAAGATCGTTCTTCGTGTCGACCTTACAGCAGACACAACCTCCCGCAAGTTCCAGAACATCCCCGCCCCTGGACAAGATAAGCTTGCTATCAATCGCGATTCGGCCCAGCTCGTTGACCAGCACCGCAATTTTCTTGCCACCGGGCGCGGACAGAATTCTGTTAAGTACGGTTGTCTTTCCCGCTCCCAAAAACCCCGTTAAAATGGTGAAGGGAACGCCTTTTTCACTCATTGCTTCACCGGAATTCGCAATACGAAGACTGAGCCAGCCCCCAGTTCAGAAGTTCCCTCGAAGGTACCATGAGAGTTTTTCGCAACATCTTTTCCAAGAATAGATACCTCCTCTACCTCGCCTGGCAACCCGGAACCACTGTCTGCCACATAGATGGCTATTTCGTAGCCACTCGCAGCTTCCTCTTGTCGAGTTTTGACCGAAATGGCCGCCCCGGGAACCCCGTTGGCAGAGTCTGCAGCAATGGTGAGTAATCTCGCCAGTAGCAAGACCACCTCACCGGGAACCACCAGCGCGTCGGACACTTTACCAAAGTCGATGAAGAGTTCGGTACCGGCGCTAATTCGATGTCGAGTCAGATTCGTGGCAACCTCTACCAGCTTGTTGACATCCACAAGCTCAGCGTTTTTCCCATAGCTATTGATAGCGTCGCCGAGGTCACTGTTGAGCCGGGCGACCTTCCGTCCGGTAAGATAGGCTTGCGCAACTCGTTCCCGAAGCGCCTTGGTTTCTGTCCACGGATAGGGCGCGGGGCCCTCGTGTTCATTTAGATGCTGGTCGAGAATCTCGACGATTACGGCCAGCCCTTCTCGGAGCTCCCGCAATGGAACACGCAACTCGGCGGCGACTCCACCAGCCAAGGAGCCAGCTGCTGCCAAGGCGAGATTCGCAGGATCTGTGTTTGCTGTTTTCATTTCTATATTGTTCCCGTGAGTAGTGTCCACCACTCATCGATTCCACCTTCGCGAAGTCCGCGCGCGTAGCCTATGTCCAATGTTCCCGGGATGAAATACCCGATCAGCATATTGAGCCTAAGTGAAACTCCCAGCGATGCCTTAAAGTCAGTTGGATCAAACTCATTGTCAAACGCGTTGCCAATGTCACTCAGCGCCGCAATATGCAGTTTTTGCAAATAGAAAGGCAAGGTCGTCAGCCCAGTTTCAATATCGAAGAGCTCCTGGCGGTACTCCAAATTTACCAGGTGCATCTGCGTTCCTACTGCGGCTCGCGACCTGTAGCCGCGCAAAAATCCAGTGTTGCCCACGCGCAGCGAATTGATTACCGACTGAACCAAGTCCTGCTCGGAAATACCGCCGAGGCTAAAGCGTGACGCCCGAGCCCTGTCGCTAATACGAATACCACCAGCGACTCGAAGAGACAAAACGGGAGTCTGCCCCCATGGGAGTTTGTAGTAGGTTTGAAGCCGGTAATTCAGGCTGAGCGCTTTAAAGTCCGATCCCAGAACGGGATGATCCATACGCATAGACATGCTGATCGCCTTGCCCAACAAAGGCCCCAGCGTGTACGTAGCGCCGCGAGTATCGTTGTAATTGAAGCGCAGTGCCAAGCCAGTAACTGAAAAATTGGTTTCTGGACGCCTGGATAGAG
>JAESTW010000642.1 GCA_016763395.1 Kofleriaceae bacterium | reverse complement strand
TGGTCGGGTCGGAAAGCCATCATATCGGCGAGTAAATCGTCAAATGCCTGGCTGATGTCCGTACGATGGGCGCTGACTCGGGCGGCTCTTCGATCGCACCTCGGGCCAATACCGCTACAATATCTTCTCCACGAAATGGACGTTGTCCGACCAGGGTCTCGTAGACGACGCAACCCAATGCGTAGATGTCCGCCCGCCCGTCGATCTTGGATTCTCCTCGGGACTGCTCTGGCGCCATATAGCCCGGAGTTCCGATGCTCACACCTGTTTTTGTCATTCTCTCTAGATCTGGATCACTGCCACGGGCAATTCCGAAATCGAGAAGCTTGATGGTGTCCATTTTACTGTCAACCAGCATCAGGTTACTGGGTTTCAGGTCTCGGTGGATAATGCCTTGCTTGTCCGCTAGGGCCAACGCGTCGCCCAGACCGGAAATGATTCTCAGCGCCTCATCGAGAGAAACTGCCTGTCGATTCATGCGCTGTCGCAGGTCTTCTCCCTGAACCCACTCCATCACGATATAGGGCGCGCCTTCTTCGGTTTGTCCGTATCCGAGGTACTCAATAATGTTCTTGTGCTTTAGCCGGGACATCACTTTGGCCTCCCGCATAAATCGCCGCGAGTATTTACTCGGGTCCAAAGTCAGTACCTTGATCGCGACTTCGGTGTTTGTCTTCGTGTCTAGGGACCGGTAGACCTTACCCATCCCTCCGACCCCCGCTAAGGCTAGAATCTGATACTGGCCAGCTATTGTAGTTCCTACTTCCATAGGGGCCCAGGCACTTAGGTTGAATCCTCGGTCTTCTTCTTCTTTTTCTTACCGGACAAGAAGAGGGGAGTTCTACCCTTTTTTCTGTTGTACTGCCATGCGTAGGTCAGGCCGACGGCCGACGAGAGCAAAGAGCCAACAAGCATAAAGGGAGCGAGAATGAAGGTTGGAAGAACGTAGCCAACCGCAACATAAGCCATCGTTGCCGGAATTGCCTCGCGAAAAGAACCAGCGTAGAGCCAACCCAACGGACCAAAGAGGGATAGCCCTGCAGAGGCGAGTAAGTTCTGTCTCCTTTGGCCACGGGCTTGTCGAGCATTGCCAGTGGCTTGTCCAGTGCCACAAGGGCTTTCCCGCCAGCAAAGAGGGCGGCCTTGCCGACCATACTAATGACTCCGGGGCCATCATCATCGTCGGTTTGCTCAAGCGACACTTCGGGCTCGGGCTTGGGCGCTTTGGCCTTTTTGGTTTTGGTTCTTTTGGTCTTGGCTATTTTCTTAGGTGAGACTTTTTCTATTTCGACAGGAGCGGGTTTTTGTCCGGATCGCCGAGCTAAGATTCGACGTTTGGCTTCCGCAACCATCTCTCGCTTGCGCTCATAGGCTTCACAGGTAGTCGGACCATCTACTGAGCGTTCCGATCCTGGCACGGTATATTCAAGCGATTCGCTACCTTCGATATTGATATCGAGAACTCCGCTGCCCAGCAGATCGTCGAGCCACTCATCCAATTTCTTGCGAGGAACCCCAGCGAAATACTGGAGATTCGCCTGCGTCAGAGGAATGCGGGATTTCATCCACAGCTCCAACACTTTCGACTCAAATTCGTTGCGATTCACAGGGTACCTACCGCCCCCACAGTATACTCTTTATGCGTATGCAAGCCCGCTCAATTCGTACTCTTCTTGTCTTGGGATCTATCTTTACAATGGGATTATCCACCGCGTGCGGAAGTGCCCAAACGCCGAACGAAGCCAGTGAAAGCGAGGACGTGCCCAGCAAAGCCGAGAGCCGCGCAGCCAAGGACGCAGCTAAAGACAAGGACCCTGTTTCTGGCAAAGGGAAGAGCTGGGGTGGTTGGCGCAGGAAGGGCAAGCGAGACAAGTGCTTCTACGTACACGAAAACAAGTGTTTCGAGACTGAGAAGCAGGCTTGTAAGGCGGCTGCGTGCGGAGACAAAGAGTGCCGCGTTGTCGACGGGGCACCAGCAGACGTCAAGTGCTCAAAGTAGCGCTACCGACGTCCGACACACCTTCTCATTTTGCCGGGATGATTGTGCGCCGGTATGAGAGATTGCCGGGATGATTGTGCGCTGGTATGAGAGATTGCCGGGATGAGATTGTGCCGGGCAGATTTCTCTGCCCCAGAGATCTAGTTTTTCGCAGCTACGATTTTGGGAATTCGGACTTGAGGACCTTGCTGGAATTCGATTCGTTTGACCCGCTCGTAGATTTCGCCATCAATCACTGGCGCGAGTAGTTCTTCTCCAAGGACTTCTACCGTCATACCTTCGCAGGCTCGATCGACGATTTTTGACCCACGAAGAGTTTTTCCGCTGTGCATCCGTCCGAGGTTACGAAGTACGTGCATTGGTGTGGGGGAGCCGACTAGAGCGTGCATTTGCCCACTTTTGTCTGCTTTGGTAAACAACTTGAAAACCCCACCAAGATTGATGGACATAGAAGCGATATGAACTCCGGTAAACTGAGTTTCAGACAGTACTTCGCCATCGAGAGAAACCCGGACGTGGGCTGGATCGAATATCTCAGATGCGTAGGTTCGCAGATGCTTGGGCATCGGCAGTGGCAGTTTTCCAAGAGGAGAAAAAGACAGGGGAATAGACGCTATGGTATTTCCGACGACCTTTAGAATGGATTTCGGACTTGGATCAGCCTCTTGGTAATATTTGGAAAAGAAGCGCTGGCCCACCCCACCCACTGCGGATGCAAAACCGTAGGTTTGAAACTCTTCTTCTTCGCCGTTTTCATCAACCGAGATTCCTCGGATTAACATGGAGTCGACTACGACTTCTTCGTAAGTGCGGCCTCCTTCGATTGAGCTGCGAAGATCGCGAAGAATGCACTCCGCTTGTCCGGTTATTCCAACATTGTTGGCAATGAAATCGATCGTGCCACCATTGGTCGGAATGGTCATCGGCAGTTGATAATTTCCGTCTCGAAACTCTGGCTCTTGCAGTAGCTCCAAGCCATTGCGCAAGATCCAGTGCAGGGCTCCATCACCGCCATCGGCGACCCAGTAACGTGCGCGGCGTCGCAAAAAGTTACGCAGCACGGGCTTGATAGAGTCAACGTTATCGGTCGAGTGAACCTCGCCCAAGTTGCCAACGATGTCGCGCAATTCACTTGCACGATTCGGGCGTGACCTATTTTTACGAGAATGTGGATTTGTAATAACTCCAATTTGCATGGCAGACCTCCATGACGTGATGCAGCAATTGTCGTTCCATACTTACAATCAAGTAACTGCCTGATATCAAATGGGGGATCGGAGGATTGGGTGCGAAATACAGTTCGCACCGATGCATAAGCGCGCAACCAACTACCCAATTTCGGCCCAAATACAGAAGAACTGAAGAGCTATTTGCCAGAAAATTCCGGAGGACGCTTTTCTAGGAGTGCCGCCATACCTTCTTTGGCGTCATCCATCCGCAGTGTTGCCGCTTGCGCATAGGCTTCCATATAGGCACCGTTCCGAACATCCCAATTCAAATGTTGCCTGATGGATTCTTTCGTCAGCCGAATTGCGACGGGAGCGTTGGCAGCGATCGTCGTTGCCATTTCCATGGCAGATTCGAGCACTTTCTCGGGCGCGTGCGCACTAGAGACGAGGCCTATGCTCTGTGCTTCCTGTCCGAGAATAAGCCGTCCGGTATAGAGCAACTCACTCGCTCGAGAGATACCGATGAGTCGGGGCAATACGTAACTGATTCCCATCCCCGGATGAAGCCCCAATCGAGCAAAGTTCGCTCCATACTTCGCCTGTGCATTGGCGATTCGAATATCACAGACTAGGGAAAGCCCAAAACCTCCACCAACAGCGTGCCCATTTAGCGCAGCAATGACGGGTACCTCAATATCGAGCACTCGCAAAAAAGGCTCGTACATTGCGTAGGAACGCTGATGATCGAGTAGCTCCTCGCCCCCGGTTTGCAAGTTGGACTTGAAATCGGCCCCGGCGCTGAAACAACTTCCACTGCCCGTAATAACGACAACACGAGTGTCGCGTTCGCTCTGTACTTCGTCAAGCGCGTCCGAAAACCCCTGAAGGATTTCCGGCGTCATGCTGTTCCGATTGTCCGGACGATTGAGAGTAATGAGCGCGATGCCCTGCTTGTATTCTACGAGTACTGGCGGCGAGTTTGTCATTGTTATTCTTTTAGTGACTCTAGGAATTGTTCTGCCTCGGCATACTCAGGGTCTTCTCGCAGTGCCTTCTTCGCCAACATTGCTGCTTTAGCGCGATTGTCCCGCGCTTGCTCAATTTTCGCCTCCCACAATAGCGCCATAACTCGGCTCACCGGAGTGGGGTTGTCCATCAGCGTGATCGAACGCAGAGGTTTGAGCGCGAGTTCGTAGTTCCCCAGCTCGGTCGCTAAGTGGGCAAGCTCTGATGCGATTTCCCCGTCTTTTCGATTGCAGTCAAACGCCTTCTTTAGCCACGAGAGCTGCGCCTCTTGGTCGCCTTGCGCAGCTGTCAGCTTAGACATTCGTTGCTGCAACGAAGCCAAGTCCGGTGAACGTCGTTTGTGACTTGCAATTGCTGGCTCCAACATTGACACGGCTTCATCCAGTTGTCCGGACGAGAGCAGAACATCAACTAGGAGAAGTATCGTAGTGTTGTCGTTCGGTCGCAGTTCTTTGGCCTGTTGCGCCGGAAGAATTGCCGCTGCAGGATCGTCTAGCTCGTTGATGTAAAGTGCCGCTGCGGCGCGGTAGTTGTCATACTTTTGGTCGTCGTCTTCACTCCACTGGGCATCGACGACCAAGAGGTCGGCGAGCTCTTTGTACTCTCCCTGGACTTGGTAGAGCGTGCGCAGCCGGTCGCGAATCTCACGATTCTCAGGTTGTGCATGGTGAACGAGCTGCAATCCACCTCGTCCATGTTCGATAGCACCGATTTGATCTGCTGCGTCCGCTAGTAGCAACGCGTTGGTAACTTGCTCCTCCCCTTCGACTAGCCGGACAAGATGAGTGGTTGCTGTTACAACCCCATCCCAACGCTGGTTCTTGCGATCCATGTCTCTGAGCTTCTGTAGCGCGACTACGTCGTCCGAGTCAGCTTCGATCCAGGCAAACAAGATATTTCGTGCCTCGTCCTCATTTCCTCTAGAGTGATAGAGTTCGACGAGACGCATGGTGACCTCGTGTTCAAGCTCTTTATCGCCCGCCGATGACGCACTGGTTCTTACTTCTTCCAGAGCCTGCAGAAGTAGCGGTTCGACATGAGGCCGGTTTAGCTCCAACGCATTTTCGAGATTTTCTAACGCCTCGGTGAAGCGCCCAAGCTTTTGCTGCAACTCAGACCGCAGTAGCAAGAGCATTAGGAGCTCGTTGCCGGGATCAAGGTCGATGCATCGGGATAGGGCCTCAACACCTTTCTCGAACTCATCAATGGACGCGTGTACTGTCGCCAACTCGTGGGCCAAGATGCCGTCTTTGGGCGAGCGATCTTGCGCGAGATGAAGCGTATTGAGGCACGCCTGCATGTCTAATAGACGCTCGCGATAGATCGCTGCCGCTTGACGGAAAAGCAGCACACTGGCTTCGACCTCCTCTGTAGCCGCTGCGATTGCGCACTTCATCTCAGCAAGTGGGCCCCACGACTCTTGCGCGAGATACCAGGCCTCAAGGCGGTCGCGAATCTCCTGGTGCATCGGACAAATTCGCTGTCCGATTTCCAGTGCACGCCGAACCCCTCCCTCGTCACCAAGTGCCTCTCGCATCGCGACAAGCTCAAGGGCCAACGGCGGAACTCTCTTCGGATCCTCAACTCGTAACAACCGCTCGCTCAGATCTGCTCTTGCCAGAGGCGAGGTGCTATCGTCCATCCGGACAAGCACGTTTTGTAGTAGTGTGGGATTAGCCGGGGCTATTTCTAAGGCTTCAGAGTACTCGGTGAGCGACTCTCTTCCCAGTTGGTCTAGCAAGTCTCCCAAGCGAGTGGCAACGTCGGCAACTGCCTCCTTGTTTCCGCGTTCCTTGGCATCGTTGAATCGCTGCCAGAGGAAATCACTCAAGGCCTCTTCGTTGCCCTCTTTGCGTAGAATTCCCTCAAGTAGTCCGGCCGCGTCGAGGTTGTCCGGATCGTCAAGGCACGCGTCTCTCAGAATCGCAATGGCTTCCTCGTCCCGCTTTTCTTCCACTAGGAATCGCGCTTTTTCCAAACGCAATACGGTTCGCTCTGCCGGATCGGCCAACGTTGGTAGGGTTGCATCCACCAATTCTGAAACTTTTTGTCCTTCTCCCATCGTCGTTAGGAGTGTGAGTAAGGGTTTCCAGAAGGTTGGGTCGGACGGGTCTCGGTCGCGCAGGAAGCTGAGTATATCCGCCGCGATAACCAGGTTCCCGGCTGCTTGGCAGTGAGCGACGAGTATTGATGCCAGCGTAGTAATCTCTTTCTTGGGGGCTATCTCGGCGATCTCCACAAGAAGTACTTGTGCTTTCTCCAACTGCCCGGACACACCATAGCGCTCGGAGAGTTGCAAGGCGGCCCAAACACCCGAGGAAACGCCTTGTTCACTACTTCGAGCGTCTGCAATCGCATTTTCTAGCAACTCGGTCGCCTGCTCGGGCAGGGACAAGGAGGTCGCAAGTTCAACCGCTTCCTGAAACAGCGCGGTTTTGTTCGAGGTACTCTGAATTGCGGTCGCACGTTGTAAGTAGTCCAAGACGATGGCATCGTCGTTGCTGCTTCTTGCCGCCTTTTCGTAATGTTTCAACACATCGACCGAGTTGTCCGAGGCCACGGCCGCTTTTTGCAGGGTTAGCGCTGCCTGGCGATATCGGGGCTCAAGCTCAATTGCTTTGAGCAAGAGGTCAATACCTCTCTGGACCAAATTAGGCTCTACAACCTGCAACTCAGAGAGTCGGTAGAGAGCATCTGCCTGTCCGACAACGGTGCCATCTTGTAAGGCCAGATTGGTGAGTGCATCGAGTGCTCGAGTTTGCTCGGCACTATCACCCTCCGCCGCACAAACTCTTGCGAGAGCGAAAAGGGCGTCGACGGGGGAACTCATCAGTTCTTCCGCTGCGCTGTAGTGCGCTCTAGCTTCTGTCAAATTGTCGAGGTCGTTCTCGGCGATATCACCAGCTCGCATCAGGAGAAGTGCTGCCAGCTCGGACTCCTCAGCGCGTCTCTGACTACCGACTAACTCCTCTACTTTTGCCAAATAGACCTTGCTCTTCTTTAGCTTGAGCGCCAGGTCACGCGCCGCTTGATGCACATTGTCGTTATTCGGCAATATGTCCAAGCACTCCAAACGAGCCTTGAAACCAGCGTGCGAGTCGTTGAGCGGTCCAACCAATAATTCGGCGACATGTCCGAGTAGTATTGTTTTGGAGGCATCATCTTGACTGAGGCCGATTCGAGCGCGGAGGACTTGTTCTAAGTAGCGGTACTCTTTGTGCTGCAACAGCGTTCGTCGCAAACGAATAACCTCCTCATCGCTAGCCGAGGAAGCTTCGGTTACAGATTCCAGAAGCTCTGCAGCCTTCTCTTGATCATCTCGAATCGCCGCAATGTGGTGAAGCTCGAACAGAACTTCACTGATACCTACTGGCAACTCTTTGGATTCTTCACCTTGAACTGGCTTTCGGCGACGTACACTCAGAAGCAACGCTCCCAGAGAACGTTCTGCTTGATCCAAATCGCCTTGCTCTCTGGCCAGGTCGGCAAGCGAGCGCAATATGTGAGAATTGGCAGGGTCCATTTTGGATGCAAGCCCGAGTTCGGACATGGCCAAGTCCAGGTCCGCGTCAGCCTTGGCAACGAGCGCGAGTTCTACGTGGACCGCGGCTCGCTTCTGCGAACGGCGCCTACCGTAGTCTTCGATTAGCTTCGTCAGAATGTCACGAGCAGCCGGTAGGTTTCCGGCCGCACGCTGACTTGTCGCCAACAACAAACGCAAACCACGACTGTCCGGGACAATCTCCAGCGCTTGGTTTAGAGCTGGAATCGCGTCCGCGGGTGTTTCTAGTTGCTCGTGGAAAATACTAGCTGCTTCCCGGGCGTACTCTTCCACTTGCTCATTGGAGTCGAGAAAGGGCAGGCCATTGGTAAGGGAGTTCGCCAGTGACAGCCATTTCTCAGAATCGCGTAATAGAGTGATGAGAAGACTTCGGATCTCAGGAAGCGGTTTGTCAGAATCCCGAGCAGCCGTCTGCAGGACCAAGATTGCTTCAGCATTCTGCTTGGCGGCCAAATGTGCTTCTGCCAATCGAATGACAAAAGAAGGGCGCGCTTTCTCCTCTGCGAGAGGAATTGCCTGGGCAAGCCAAGGCACCGCGGCCGCGCTTTGCTCACGGTCGATGTACAGGCGAGCAAGTGCGTCGAGTGCATCGAGGTTCGGCGACAAATTGGCAACTTTGCGGTAGGCGCTAATCGCCATGTCCGGAGAACGCAAGTCTTCTTCTGCGATTCGGGCCGACTGCTCCCAGAGTTGGGCCGCGCGTCGAAGCTGAGAGTCAGCTTCCAGGAGTACTGCCTGCTTTTCGAGAATCTCGGTCAGCTCCAAGTGGTTTCCTGTGTTGGATAGAAGGGTCGATACCGCATCAATCGTTGCTCGGTGTCCGGGGCAGTAGCGCAGGTTCGCTCGGAGCAGCTCTGAACGACCGCCAATTCGATCAATTTGATCAATGAGCGTAGCAATACCCAGTCGCATGCTAACGGCCAAATCAGGGTCTGTTTCGATACTCAACTCTTGGCGACGGAGTGCCAACAACTCAGGAAGACGTTTTTCACGGGTATAGAGTCCGGCGAGTTTGGCCAACGCATCCCTATCATCGGGCGCAAGGGTGAGAATTGCGCGGTACATGTCAATTGCACTACCGGTATCCTTGAGGACTTCGGATGCAACTTCCGCGGCACGATTCCGCATCGTCAAACAGGTCGCGTCTGGGAATGGCAGTCGAGAAGCTGCTACCAATAAATCGAGTGCTCGTTGAGCCTGATTGTTGCCGATGTAGTACTGAGATAAATTCTCAACTGCCCAGCCAACCAGCTTTTCTGGCGCTGTTTCGCTCTCTGCCGGGGCCGACCCACGCCAAGCACTGGTAGCGCGGGCCTGTAGGGCTTTCAAGCTCTCCTCCTGTTCTTTGAGATCTAGCACTTCAAGCGCGAGTTCTGCGCAGTCGACAAAGTGTTGCAACTGAGTGCTTTCGATCTCACAGAGTCGGCGCAGAGTACGGTACAAGGCGCTGTCCGGGGAGTCGCCCTGCAAATCTGCGAGTAGGCAATGTGTATCCACTCGATTGGGGTCGTGCTTTATAGAAAGTAGCAGCGAGGCAATGGCGTCCGACTTGCTCTCGAGCTTGTCAACCTGCCACTCTGCAATGGTGTAGTAGAGTTCTGCTTGGTGGCGTTTGTCGAGTTCGCTCTCTTGCAGATAAGAAGTGAGATCCTCGCAATATCGCTCCCACGAGTGGTTGGCTTCGGCGAATGCCCCGATCGTTATCAACATCTGCTTGGGGACAATGTTTCGCTCCCGGCCGAAATCCAGGGCAGCTTTGGTCATTATGGAAAAGCGGTTTTCAGGACCAGCCAGCCGAATGGCGCTAGTTACTGCCGCTTCATGATCTGGAAATTCCTCAATGACTTGCACACAGCATGCGAGGGCCCCCGCTTTGTCGTCCGCGTACTCTTCTCGGACAATGGCCTCACGATATTGCATTTGAGCGACCGAGTATGCGTCGTCGGAAATTGCCACTTGCGCGCCGGAGAAGGCCTCCAAACAGCCCTTCCAATCATCCACGACTTTGGCCAAGGCAACCATGTGATCTTCCAGAACCTGATCTCGTGGTTCAAGGGGAAAGAGTCTGGAGACGTACGAGAGTGCCTTGATTTTGTCATCGGCTTGGTTCTCGGCGATCGCCGCGGCCTCTCGGAGGATCTCCGAATGCTTGCGGTCGTCGTCGGTGCCAGAAAGGCGCGCTTCGACGATGTCGAGTAGTCCGAGCAGGTCACCGTTGGAACGAAGAGAGTGGACCAGTGCCTCGGCAGCGGCGCTTTTCGTTGCTTCGTTGTCGAGTAGTGCGCGCAGGCCATCGCGGGCCCCAGTATGCGCGATATCGATGGCTAATGCTCTTCGGTAGCACTCAATGGATTTTAGTTCGTCGCCAAGCGACTGTTGGTACGCAGTTCCAAGGCTTGCGAACTGTTCTGCTAGGTAGTCAACCTGTTGAGCGTTGGCAACCTCCAATAGTGAAGTGAGTTGCTCCCACTTTTCGAGAGAGGTCATCAGCCGGGTCATGGCTGCAATCACTCGAGGGTCATCGCCGTAGCCTTCTTTAACCTCGCTCCACGCCTGGAGTGCTTCTTCTTGTTGTGAGAGTTTTTCCTCGTGGATGGCGGCAATCTGTACGAGGTCTGCTCGTTTTTGGTTGTCCGGTACAGCCTGAGAAAGGCGAGCCCGTAGTGCGACTACCAATTCTTGCCAACGCTCCTCTTTGCGCAGGATCTCTGTGAGGGCCTCGAGCGCTTGCAAATCGCCACTGTCCTCGGACAAACGGCTGCGCCAGGCATCGATGGCAGTGTCGACATTGCCCAATTCTGCGGCGAGCAGGGCGACATCACCGACAAAAGCCTTGTGTGAGGAGTCGACTTTCTCGGCGTCGGCCAAGCGTTTCAGGACCTCTAGGCGTTCTGTCGGCC
Source organism: Kofleriaceae bacterium (assembly GCA_016763395.1). GTDB lineage: Bacteria > Myxococcota_A > Polyangia > Haliangiales > Haliangiaceae > NORP324. The sequence continues at coordinate 3,852 of JAESTW010000642.1, read as the reverse complement.
GTTTTGCCCTCGCAAGTAAAGTGTTGAGCCGATTTCCTAACGCGAGTACATCTTTGGCCGCGATATCCTCCAGTCCCAAGGCAGATTGCAGTAGTTCGATCGCTTTGGGTTCGTTGTTGGAGAATTCGACCAAGGCTAGGGCGGCGTCACTAAGTAGTGCCACCCGTCGATCTGTATCTCGAGCGGAGTCTGCGGCCGCGGCCAGAGCAGTAGCGTAATGGTCGAAGTTCTTGGTGAACTGTGCCTCTTAGCGCAGTGATCGTTGCGTTGCGTCCGATGACGTGTCCAGGATAAGTAGGGCTGCATAGTGATCGTGGCTTGCAGCATGTTCTTCTAGCTCGGACAGCCTTTCGCCCAACTCTTTGTGCAAGAGCATACGTACAGGTTCGTCGCAAAGCGGCAGGACCTCTCCGATAACCCGGACAATGTCTGTCGGGCGTTCTGCTCGCCCGTAAACGTCTCGGATCGTCGTGAGGGCTTCGGCTCTCAGTGCGTCAACGATTGACTCATCTAACGCGATCTTCTCCAGTGTTGAGAGCGCTTCTTTGTGTCCGACATAATCGGTGAAAATCTCTCGCAGTGCTTCCAACGATTCCGTTGGGTCCTTGAGTTTTTCAAAGTAGGTACTGGCGATTTGGGCCAGAGAATCTCGTTGCTTGTCTGCGCTAAGACTGGGCAAAGCATCTCGCCACAGGCTGATAAGGTCTACCCAGCGTTCGTGTCGTTCCAAGAGCCGCTCAAGGGCGACAAGCTGTTTTGGGGTGGATTCAATTTGCAGCTTTGCCTTCAGAAAATCAATCGCCAAGTCCGGGCGATTGGCCAAATCCTTCGTTACTTGAAACGCCTCGTCGAGTAGTTTTACCAGACGGCTCTTGTCCGTGGTTTGCTTGATAAAGCCCTGGTACAGCGCAATAACATCGTCCCACCGTTCGGACACGGTTAGTACATAGGTCAGCCTTTGCATTGCCCATTCGCTAGTGGGGTGCAAGTCGATGACTCGTGACAACAGAGTTGCCAAGCCATCCCGATCGTCACCAAACCACTCTTCGTGAAAGTGGGCAGCCCGTTTTCCGAGTGAGACTGCTAGCTCTGGCTCTAGATCCTTGGCCAACGATTTCCGGTAGGCAGCGGCGACCGCTTCGGGATCGTCCAGATCTCCAGCGAGTACTTCGAGCTTGTCCCAGAGCTGATCGTTATTCGGATCAGTGGAAAGTTGAGAAATCGCATCGGTGAACTCAGATCGCTTTTCTTCTGACATGTAGCCTCGGTCTGCTATCAGCCCCAAATTCGTTGGGCAGAGGTGTGGTAGGGAACGATGCTTTGCGCACGCATGGCGGCACGTAGCGCTTGTAAGTATACAGGTGTACTGGGAAATCGATGGGGCGCTTTGGGCAAAAGCGGATAGCAATTCGAAGCGCGACTCCCCTTTGTTCTCAGTGGTGAAAGGTGAGGTAAGATTTTCGCGAAAATCGGCTGGGTTGATTTAAGAATGTGGCGACCAAGCATGCCACTGATGGTCATTTTCAGGCAAACTCGCGCATAGTGGCCAAGCAAGATTGCCAGACGCAGAATACTCCCGCGATGCAGCGTACTTCTCGTAACCAATTCGGCCGGCTCTTCTCGTTGCAGCAGCGTTTGCCACGTTGGCGTCAGGCATGACGGGCAAGGAAACCGCTTCACATATGGGGCACGCTGAGCAACATCCTTTTGATCTAGGTTGGCGAGAGCGAGCGACGGTACTTGGCAGTTTGTTTTTCGTGCTGGCAATCGCCGCGCTCTTTGCAAGCTTGTACGCGCCCGAGATGATACGAGAACTTTTCTTACTCATTCCAGTGGCGTTTTTTGCCGTGGGGAAATTTCTGCCTTTGTGGGGAGTCAGCGGAGAGAGTAGCTTTGGCCCCTACCAACTGGGCGCAGTCATTTGGGCTTTGGATACGTTTTCGGTACTGGTTTTCGTGTACTCGTTTGAGGCTTTCTACCGTATTCCAGCGTTGAGGAGAATTCTAGATCGAATCAATCACAACATGGAGCTTGTCTTGGAAGTATATCCGGGCATGAAACGGGCTTCGGTCGTCGGGGTGATTCTGTTTGTACTTTTCCCGATCTCAGGAACGGGAGCGCTAGCAGCCTCATTTATCGGAGTTCTATTGCGAATGAATCGTGTTGTTCTGATAGCTGCCGTTAGTTTTGGCGGCTGTCTCGGTGGGTTTTTGATGGGATTTTTGGCTTCGAACTTTGGCTCAGCACTGTCCAACTTCGAAACATTGCAAAGCAACCCAAACTACAAATACGGGGTGCTAGCGATCGGAGTCGTACTTTTGGGAACACTTCTATTTGTCGCCAACCGTATGTTTAAGCGGGCGTTGGAAAAGGCGGAGCTATCCCGCAAAACGCCTGCGCAGTGAGAGTGAGCAGCTCCGAGCATTTGCGGCTATGATACGGCCTATGGCTGGCCAATTTCTCGGTAAGAGCGGTGTCCGTGTTTCTCCCTTGTGCTTGGGCACGATGAGCTTTGGCAACGAAGCCAGCCCGGAGGTGAGCGCACAACTCTTTCGTATCGCGCGGGAGTCGGGAATCAATATCTTTGATACTGCGGACGTGTACAGCGCTGGCGAGTCCGAGCGTATTCTTGGTAAATTGATTGCCGATTGCCGAGACGAGATTGTACTGGCGACAAAGGCCTACTTTCCTACTGGACCGGACAGAAATGCTCGCGGACTTTCGCGCTACCATATTGTCCGGGCGGTCGAAGCCAGTCTCAAACGTCTGAATACCGAGTATATCGACATATTCTATTTGCATCGTCATGATGATGAGACCGCTATTGAGGAGACTTGGCGCGCAATCGACGATTTGGTTCGCGCTGGCAAAATTCTGTACCCGGCGCTGAGTAACTTCTCGGCATGGCAAGGCATGAAGGCGACCTCGCTGTGCCGCTCTCGGGGCTGGGCTGCTCCTATATGCTTTCAACCGATGTACAATCTCGCGAAGCGACAGGCAGAAGTTGAGATACTGCCAATGTGTTTGAACGAAGAGATCGGCGTAATGCCCTACAGCCCGACCGGTGGCGGTCTGCTTACAGGCAAGTACGGGGCTACCAGGAGGCCTGACTCTGGGCGACTTTTGGACAGCAAGATGTACGAGGTGCGCTATGGAAGTCAGAGTAACTTCGAACTGGCAGAACGCTTCACAGCCTTGTCCGAGAAGTACGGGCACGAGCCAGCTGCTCTGGCAATCGCTTGGGTAGCGGCACACCCGGCGGTTAGTGCGCCGATTGTTGGGACTCGGTCGCCAGCACATCTCCAGGTTGCTATTGGATCACTGGATATCGAACTTACCTACGACTCAGAATTGTACCGAGAGATAGCATCACTCTCCACCACTCCGCCTCCCGCTACTGATCGCAACGAGGAGGTTTCTGCACACAACTTCGGTTCTCGCTAGCAGTCCCAGCCACGCAGGCTCCGGGACTGCGGACCAGTAGAGGCGCTAGCTCTTGTTTTTGAGGTACCAGGCGACGGTTTCGCGCATGCCTTCGGAGACATCATGGGTAAAAGCGTACCCGAGATTGTCTTTAATCTTGCTGATGTTCGCCTGGCTATGAGCGACATCACCAGCTCTGGGGCCAGTGTACTCAGGCTCCCAATCGGCGACTTGCGGATACTCTTTGGCGACCGCATCTCGGATGACTTTATAGAGGTCGTTTAGGTCGGTATTGCCATCACAACCAACATTATAAATCTGATTGGTTGCCGATTCAGCTTCGGTCGTTGCGGCCAAGAGGTTTGCCTGTACTACATTGTCGATGTAGCAAAAATCGCGGCTGTTGGTTCCATCGCCAAAGATCTTGCA
>JAESTW010000641.1 GCA_016763395.1 Kofleriaceae bacterium | reverse complement strand
TATTGAACCCACCTTCCATCTGGATCGACCTGTCCGTCTTTTCTGCCGCGAAGGGACTCCAGAGAACCTCCTGGCGGACTTGGCAACGCACCGAGTCGATGTTGTGCTCTCGGACGCGCCGTTGCCGCCGCGAGCCAGCGTCCGGGCTTTCAATCACCACCTGGGACGTTGTGGTGTAACATTTATGGCCGCCGAGGGACTGGCCCGGCAGATTGAAGGCGAGTTCCCGATGTCGCTTGACGGCGCGCCGGTATTGTTACCCACCGAGGACGCGGTCGTTCGGGGTGAGCTGGATCGCTGGTTCCGTTCCAAAAACATCCAGCCCACGGTCGTAGCCGAATTCGAGGACAGCGCGCTCCTGAAAATTTTTGGTCAACAAGGAGCGGGCTTTTTTGCCGTTCCTACAGTGATTGAAGAGGAGGTTGCCAAACAATATTATGTTCGTATTATTGGCAGGAGCGATGATATTGCGGAAGATTATTACGCCATTTCCATGGAGCGGCGGGTTCGCCACTCGGGCGTCGTGGCGATATGCGAAACAGCCAGGTCAGAGCTCTTTTCGTAGCCAGAAACAACCAAATTCAACGGCGGATACGGTTTGCTGCGATTGCTATTTTTGCACACAGTCGGTGGGCACTGGCTGCCGTTGACATAGAGTGCCTAGGCTTTGGATAATTGGGCGATCACTCTAGCGAAGAGTGTCGAAGCAAGCCCAGTATGCCAGACGATTCCAAGGACATTGATTCTTCCAAAGCCGCCGCGAAACCAGAGGAGCCGACAGGCGCCGATGCGGTGCTGGCGATACTCGAAGGCGCGTTGCCTAAACCCGACAAGGAAGAGGAGGTCGAATACCTCGCGGACGACGAGATTGAGGAGCTAGATGACTTCGAACTGGTTGAAGAGGCCGACGAAATTGTGCTTACCCCTCCGCCACCTGTGCCCAAGGCTCCACCGGCCAGACTTCCCATGGCGGCTGCTGAGAAAATATCTGAGACTTTAGTTGTGCCAGATGAGGTATCACTTCTCGACACGATTATTTCCGAATCTAAGGCCGTAGGCCTAGAGTCTCAAGTGGCACAGATTCGAAGCGACCTAGAGGCGGCAAGCGAAGGTGCCCGAGTGGCGGAACTCGCGTATGAATTGGGCGAGTTTTTACAACATCACTTCAGCGACGAAAGCGCGGCGGTCAAGGCTTACGGACAAGCGCTCAAAGCGGATCCTAGCCTACGAGCCAATCTTTGGGCCATTCGCCGGATATTCTACTCGCGAGAGCTCTGGCCAAACCTCGTAAAGTTGATTGGTGCCGAGCTTCGTTTTGTTAGTGACGACAGTCAACGAGCGGACAACCTAGTCGAGCGGGGGACGATTCTCTACTACCGAATGAATGACGCAGAATTGGGACGAGAGAGTTTCGAGGAGGCGCTTCAATATCGAAGTGACGATGTATCGGCGCTCTTGGCCCTTGAATCTATCGCACGCTCAGCCGGCGATCAGGAATGCCTGTGGCGGACAATGCGAGCGCTGGCATCGTCCAGTTCTAGCCCGCAGCGGAAGACATCACTGCTCGTTGAGCTGGCGCGGGAATACCGACTGAGTCGAGGCAATTGGGACGAGGCCAAGGAACTTTTGGCTGAAGCTGGCAAGAGCGGAGTCTTACTCGACTCTGTGGCCCGAGAGCGAGAAGCGCTTGCACTGGCCATGGACGATCCGGCGGCACTGGTGGCTTCACTTGAGAAACGTATCGCCTGGCTGAGCGAATCGGAGAATGCGTCTAGCGACGCCGCAGAAGATGATGTTCGGCCGAATGTTCGCGAGATTGTGGCAATGCGTCGCCATCAAGCGAGAGTTCTAATCGACTCGGACGATTCCGACGCAGCATGGGACTGCTTGCAAGAAGGTCTTACGCTGGCGCCAACGGATAATTTGCTCTTGGCCGATCTGACGCAACTGGCAGAGACCCTCGGCCGCTTCGACGAACTTGCGGAACTCGCATTCGCGAGAGAAAGCGGCGAAACGGATACCAGGCGGGCACTTGCGCTCGCTTTGCAGCGCTCTGCGGCACTGGCAAAGGCGGGCAAAGAAGTGGAAGCGGAGGAGCTCTTGCAGGCTCGAGCACTTTCGATGCCCGGTTTTTTGCCTCTGGTGGTCGCCCGAGAAGTCCACGCCGCCAAGCGCGACGACTGGCAGGCACTCGCTAGCCTTCAGGCGGAACTCGGAGATGCGATTGTCCGAGGGGCTTGCTTTGGGGATTCGGACGGCGCTGATGCCGACGATTCCGTGGCCCAGCAAAACGCAGCTAAACAAAACGCAGCAGAGCACTACGTTGTTGCTGGGGACTATTCTCAGTACAACGATCGTGACTCTGCCCTCGCGTATTACGAAAAGGCAATGGAATTGGTTCCAGGCCACCGAAATGCCGCATTGGCCCTGAGTGTCGAGTATTGCTCACGACGGCAATTCGACGATGCTGCGAAGGCGCTTCAATCACAGCCCGGACAAGATAGCCTCGACACCTTTGCATTGGAGATATTGTCCAATGTGCTATTTCTTCAGGGAGATAAAAAAGAGGAGTTAAAGGTATTGCAGCGCCTGTTCAGTCAGGCGCCGGACAGGCAAGAAGTGGAGTTGCGCGTCTTGGAACTCCACCGCGAACTCGGCGACTATGCCGCATTTGCTTCGGCTTCTCGAGAGTTTGCACAAAATGCCGGCGACCCAGATGTACAGGCGAAATACTACTTTGATGCTGGCTACGCCTATTTTACCGAGACTGTTGACTACCCCCAGGCTGCGGCCTGTTTCAAAGAGTGCTGGGAACGCTGGCCGGATGACACCGTGGTTACGGAGTTGCATTTCATTGCCCTTCAAAACAGTGAGGATTGGCAGGGAGTGGTCCAGCACCTGGAACGTCAGGCTCTCGTTTCGTCAGGTGACGACTTGGTTGGAATTAGTCGTCACAGTCTCGCGATTGTCGAACACCAGCTAAAAGACTCCAAACGTGCTTGCACCTCAGCAATCTCGCTATTTGAACAACATGCCGACGATCACGGGGCGATGCTAGATGCGTGCGCAGTGTTGGCCGCATCGGTGGCACAGGGAGATACGGAGCACAAGTCTGCGCTACTCGACGTTGTGGAGCTTCTCGCTGCAGCGAAAGATGGCGAGATGCAGGCGTGTTTGCAGATGTGGCTCGCTACTTTGCACGCTGGCGAGGGCAGGAGCGCGGAAGCTGCGCGCTGGGCTAGCGAGTCGAGTCAAGCAGGGCTGTTGCCCGCGCTGCTATTGCGACTGGAACTAGCGATAGAAGAAAGCGATATAGACGCCCAAAGTGAAATTTTGTCCGGAATCTCTGAGGCCTTGAGCGCGTCCGAGGATCAAGGTAGTTTATTGGAACAGGCAGGTTGGCACCAGTTGTCTGCCCAGCAGGATGAATCTGCTCTCGACTATTTCTCGCAGTCGATCGCCAAGGATGACTCTCGGATTGGCAGCCGGCTCGGACAAGTGTTGGCGCTGGCGATGGCCAATGCCGACGCGGAAGACCAGCACAGTGCAGTGGCGAGCCTCGCAGGCCTGTGCGGGGCCCCCTACACACAGTCGGCGCTACTTCTTCGAGCTGCAATGATCGCCGAGGCCTCTGGAGATGTCGAGACTGCGACAAAATACGTGGATTCC
>JAESTW010000640.1 GCA_016763395.1 Kofleriaceae bacterium | reverse complement strand
CTTGCGCGAGAGGCCGGACAGCTCATAGTGGCCTTTGTCGTCACTAAAGACTTCGCGAGTTCTCTGCCTGGGCCCCATTCGACGACCGCCACCGATGGCAACTCGGACACGAGCAGCGGGAACTCCTTCTCCGCCAACGGACAATACACGGCCCTGCAGTTTGGCACCAGGCTCCATTGTCACCACAACGCCAGTCGTTTCGTTGCTTGCATCCAGTGAAACAAGACCGGAGCTACCTTCAGCGAATCCGTCGGCGGTAGCTGAAAAGCGAAAGCTGCCACCGGGCAGCGCTTCAAACGAAAACTCACCAGCGGCGTCGGACAACACACCATCGAGACGAGGAGAAGCTCGTACGCCCCAGCTAGAAGCGCCGCGATAGATGACTCGAGCGCCGGCAACTGCCTTACCCTCATCATCGATCACGCGACCACTTACCTTGGAGCCAGGCACCAAGGTCAATTGTGTCTCTGCGTGTGCTCCCGAGCGGCTTACAATAGCCCGAGACCTCGCTGGAGTGTAACCCTCGGCACTGCCCACAACCCGGTAGCGTCCGACTGGAACATGCTGAAATTCCGCCATGCCAGTCTCGTCTGTCGTAGCATTCTGCACGTCTAGGCCGCGCAAATCGACGCTGACGCCAGAAACCCCGTCCGGTTCTTCTGCGCTAACGACTTTCACGCTAACCATGCCGCCGGCGACTAAATTGAGAATCACAGGTTCGGTAGTGTCCGAGAGACGTGCCGTAACAGGACCCGCAACTCCCTCGGGTGCCCTTGCGACCATGTCGTAGGTACGGCCAACCAGTTTGTCGAAAAAGAAACTGCCATCTTCTTCGCTCTTGGTAAATCTCGGAGGTCTTGAATCCAGCGAGACAATCGCGCCCTCAACCGAATCACCAGTGCTGTCAAAAACATGGCCTTCTAGCCGCAGACTGCCTTCGGGATCATCGTCAAAGAGCAGTTCAACCTCTCGGTTCATCTTGCCTTTACTGGAACGCCGCTCAGCCGGTTTGGCATCCCGCTTGACCGTCTTGGCAACCGGCGTTTTGGCGACTGTTGTCTCCTCTTCACCGTCACCACGCGTCATCATGAGAAAGACGCCCAGCACGCCTATGAGTACGAGGACTCCAGCAATTATTTTCTTTTGCGACATAGTATTTCTCTTCTCAGTCTAATCATTCAAAAATGCGCGGTACGCTCTATAGCTCTCGTACAAATCGATTTTTGAAATAAGTTCGTAGGTGGAATGCATCGACAAAAGGGGAATCGAGACGTCCATGCCATCCATTCCCAGTCGAGTGAAAAACTGCAATACTGTGGATTCGCTGCCTTTGGATCCACGGGTCTTGCCCCAGCTTGACGCTTGGTGCGTGATGCCCGCACGATTGAAAAGTCCCCGGACATAACCAAGTATTTCTGCGTGTACGCCGGATTGGTCCCAAATGACACCAGAGCCCAGAAAGGAGGCATTCTTGCGATCGTAAAGTTCCGGGAAATGCGGATTTACCGCTCCACTGGTATCTGCGCTCAGTACAATCGATGCTGCCAATACCTCGCTCACAGCGGCTGCGGTAGAGACAATGCCCTGCCCCTCCAACAGTTCGGCTACGACATGCCGGACAAAATTGGAACGAGCTCCGGTATTGCCCGCCGAGCCAACTTCTTCTTTGTCGACCAAAATCACGATAGACGTGTGAGACGGCGTCTTTACCTGCCAGATTGCCTCGAGCGCAGCGTAGGCGCAAGCCCTATCATCTTGGCCGTACGCGCCCACAAGCGCCCGGTCGAGGCCCACATCTCGGGCTGGAGCAGCGGGCACAAGCTGTAGCTCGGCACTGGCCAAATCTGCGATCTTGATCCCAAGTTGAGACTCCAAAAGCCGTGTTGCTTCACGCGCGTATGGGTCTTGCCCCTTCGGTTTTTTCTTAGATGGCGTAGAAGAGATGATGGGATCCAAACTCTCGCCAAGCGCCTCCTCGCCCTCGCGCTTGTCAACATACCGAGACAGGTGAGCAGCGATGTCCGGTATTACAAGTACCGGTTCATCAGGATCATCACCAATCGCGACCTTGATCTTCTTGCCGTCTCGCCGGACTACAACGCCTCGGAGCTGCAATGGCTGACTGAGCCACTGGTACTTCTTGATATTGCCATAGTAGTGGGTTTCCAAGAGCGCCAAGTTTCCCTTGGCATAGAGTGGAGTCTGCTTGAGATCGATTCGGACAGAATCAACATGAGCAGCGACGACGTGCACGCCCTCTCGCAATGGCTTCTTCCCGACGACAACAAACGCAGCGATTTTTCCGTGCCGAGACGCATGCAGCCGGGCCCCTGCTTTCACCTTCGCCCTAGTACCAGCGGAGCCAAAGAGTTCAGCAAACCCCAGCTTTCGTGCTTTGGAGAGAGCGTATTCCACAACCTCGCGCCCTGTCCGGTGGCTATCGATAAAACGTCGATAGGCACTGCCCATTTTCATCGCCGCCCTTTGCTGGGTAGCGCTCACGCGGCTCCAAGCACTCACTTTATGTCCCAAAGGCGGCGGGTTGGGTGCAGCGAAAACCGGTGTAGCGAAAACCAGCGCCTGGCCCAAAGTAAGGCCGCAAAAAACCAAGAGCGCGAACATCCTGGGCGAGAATGCGAGTGGCGATGTTCGACTCATTGCCCTGGGGGTATCATAGTCCGCGCCCCCGTGTATAGTCGCGCCATCTTGAGACCGATAACAGTTATTCGAGCAGTACAATCAGTGTCTATCCTGATCACTGGATGGTCGTTGAATATGCCCTGGGGAGATGAACTTGCCGTGGGCAAAGGGCCTCCAAATCAGTGGGAGAGGCACATTGTCGGTGCTTGCCTGCTACTTTTTATCGGCGCAGTCGCCTTCTTTCGCTCGGTCGACAAACGCGGAATTCCAAAAAAACTGGCGCTCATTGTCGCCGGCGTGGGCTGCGCAATCGCTATCATGTTGGCGATGAACATTCGCGGAACTTCCATCGACAACGGTCAAACTCATATCCTTCTCGGTGGCGGGTGGATGTGGATGTTGGCCGGTTGTTGCATGTCATCGGGCGCAGTTGTCAGCGCAACCATCTTGCACTTCACCCCGGACAGATACAGAGTCCCTCCCGCTAGTACGGACAAACGTACTACTCAGTCCAACAACACGAAGCCAACACAGTACAGCAAGTCAAACAAGCGCAAGAACAAGAGTAAGAAGAAGCGCTGATCTGAAACCTCACCAAACTGGAGCAAAGCCAGTTCTAATTGTTGCCGCTATCCTAAAAATCCTGGCACAAATATCAGTGCAACACCGAGCAAGGCGAGCACCAACGAGAGCCAAGCAAGCACCGCAAACAACACGTCCGACGGTCGTGGCCGCTCCAAGGTTGCCCTCACTGAGTAGGTTAGACTCGCCGAACCCAGTAGGGCCAGAATGATTCCGACTAGACGCACCGCATCATTCCCTCTGAGACTTGCTCGGTCATCATTGTTGCGCAGATCGGCAATGTGAAGACGTGTGACGACTCTCCTTGCCTCAACAAAGCTGCATGCGCTACACATACCCCAGCTATCTTGCTTTCAACTTCCACTAGATACTTGGAGTCTTATCAAAACATGTCGCTTAAGAAAACCCTCAGAACTTTCGGTCTTTCAACTTTTGGTCTCGCAACTGTTGGTCTCGCAACGTCTGCATCACTCGCACTCGTCGCATGTGGCGGTGACGATGGTGACGGCGGTGACAATACGCCTGTGGAAATTGATCCCAACGGCACTCACACACAGTTTGTTGTTAACAACATGACAGTTCCCAAAAGTGCAGCGGAGGCAAGCGCTGTTGCGCTCGATCTCAACGGCGACGGTAGAGTTGATAACGCTTTAGGGGGACTCTTGGGTGCGCTTGTCACACAAGCCAACCTCGACCTTCAAACCGGTGTCGATGAACAACTCGACAACGCAACATTTTCACTACTCGTATCAATGAAAGCGACCAGCTTGGCCAATGCCAATGGCGCTGGTGCATACATGTTTTTCGGTGAAAATCCGATGCCAGCAGCATGCACAGATCCAATGGATCCACTGACCTGCGGAAAACACTTAGCTGGCGATGCTACCTTTGATATCGCAGCAAACTCTCCAAGCGACGCTGTAATCGGTGGCCTGATTGCTGGTGGCGCCTTTAGTGGTGGGCCAGGTACGGTTTCCATCGAGCTACCACTTGGTGATGGCGCGCCACTGCGACTCAATCTAATCGCTGCGTACATGGAAGTTGATGCTTCGGACTCAACACTCATGAGCGGCAAGCTCAGCGGTGCAATCACTAGCGATGACGTGAAAAATGAGCTCATGCCAGCAGTTCAAACTCTCATTGCAGACATCATCACCGAAAACTGCACTCCAGTTGGTGAGGATTGCGGATGCGTCGCAGACAGCACCGCCATTACAGTTCTCAACTTCTTCGATACCAACGGCGACTGTACTGTTCCTTTGACAGAGCTGAACGAAAACAGCCTAATTGGGGCGACCATTCTCAACCCAGATTTAGACCTCTTGGACGAAACAGGTGCATTCAACCCAGGAGTTGACGGTGTTGACGATTCCCTCTCAATCGGTATCGGCTTCACCGCGGTGCCAGCGACATTCACTCTTCCCGCTGGGATATAAGACCAAGGGCAGGACACTGGTGTCAAAACGAAATTGACGCCAGAGTTTCTAAGCGCTTCCTAAACGACCGGCATTGTGTGACAGCCTTCTTCATTTCTTTTCATGAAGGACGCTGTCACTTGCTTTTTGGGCGATAGATAAAGAACATGCGCGCATGCGTCATGCCGTAATTCTCGCAGGTGGTGGTGGTACCAGGCTTTGGCCAGCGTCCCGCCGCGCTCTCCCTAAGCAGTTCCTTACGCTGGGAACAGGCCCAGTATCGCTACTCACTAGCACCGCCAATCGACTGGCCAGCGTGTGTGAAGATAGGCTCTATGTAGTAACGGCGGCAGATCAAGTCGAGCAAGTGCAACACGCTCTTCCCGAGCTCTCGCGTTCGAAAATTATCGCCGAACCCAGCGCTCGCAATACCGCGGCAGCATTAGGGCTTTCCGCCGTACATTTACTGCACCGCGACCCGGACGCCATTATGGCGGCGATTCCATCAGACCAGCACATTGGCGATGAAGAGGAATTTCGGCGCGTTCTCTCGCTCGCCTTTGCCACTGCCGAGACCGAGGACGCAATTGTTACCGTAGGAATCGTTCCGACTCGTCCGGAGACTGGGTACGGGTACTTAAAGCTCGGCGCAAAGCACAACGAGCAAGTTTCCGAGGTTGCAGAATTCGTTGAAAAACCGGACAGCGAGACCGCTCAGAAATACTTGGACAGCGGCGAGTATCTGTGGAATGGCGGCATGTTTATTACCAAAGCGGCTCGCTTGCTCAGTGAAATTGAGCGCCTCATGCCGGAGACCTACAAGGGGCTGAAGACCATCGCCGATGCTATGTCCGAAGGCCGTGGCGACGAAGTGTGCGCGCGTGTCTACCCCGAATTGCCCAGCATCTCCATCGACTATGGCGTCATGGAGAAGACCAGCCCGGTACTAACGATTGCCGGTGACTTCCAGTGGAACGATGTCGGCTCATGGTCGGCACTGCCGGACTACCGAGATGCCGATAGCGACGGTAACGTCATTCTGGGAACCGCTATTACCCATGACGCTTCAAACAATATTTTAGTCGGCGATCCGGACAAAATGGTCGCTGTTGCCGGCATCTCCAACATGGTTGTGGTTCAAAGTGGCAATGCCGTTTTGGTCTTGCCTCGAGACCGGGTTCAAGATGTCCGAGCCCTAGTACAAGCCATGCGAGACGGCAAACTGGACCAGTTCCTATAACTCCCCAAGCCTTATGACACTGACTATGAACACACGAATCTTCCGAGAATACGACATCCGAGGCGTCGCAGAGCGCGATCTGAGCAACGAGCTGGCACACAGTCTCGGCCGTGCACTGGCAACTCACTTGTGGCAGGAGGGCGGCATCACCATGGCCGTCGGACGAGACTGCAGACTAACGTCGGACAGGCTCTTTGCGGCGCTTACAGACGGAATGCGAGAATCTGCGCCAACGTACTCGATATCGGTGTTGTCTCGACTCCCCAACTCTACTTTGCGGCCTTTCACGAGGAGCCACATGGCTCTGTCATCATTACTGGCTCGCACAACCCAGGGCCGGACAATGGTTTCAAAATGCTGCGAGGCAAGAGCTCCATCTACGGCGACGAAATCCGCAGCCTGCGTGAGCGAATCGAGAAAAGCGATTTTCGTGAGAGTGAAACGCCAGGCGAGCTTAGCGAGAAGGACCTCTCCCAAGACTATCTAGACTACGCCATCTCGACGCTCACGATGGGCAAGACCAAGCTCAAAGTCGTCGTTGACGCCGGCAATGGCACAGGCGGCCCTATGGCATTGAGGCTCTACGAGAGGCTCGGTGTGGAAATTGTGCCCCTGTACTGCGAAATGGACGGTAACTTCCCCAATCACCACCCGGACCCAACCGTGGAAGAGAATCTTGAAGATCTCAAACGCGCAGTGGCAGAGCATGGCGCTGACTTGGGGATTGCTCTGGACGGCGATGCGGACAGAATCGGCGCCATCGATGGCCGCGGACGAGTTCTTTGGGGCGACCAGCTTCTCATCATCTTCGGACGCGCACTGCTAAAAGAAGTCCCCGGCGCAACCATTATTGGCGAAGTAAAGTGCTCGCAATCACTCTACGATGAACTCAATGCGGCGGGTGGCAACGCCATCATGAGCAAAGTCGGACATTCCCTCATTAAAGCGAAGATGAAAGAGGAAAATGCTCTTTTGGCCGGCGAAATGAGTGGACACATATTTTTCAAACACCGATTCCTCGGATTTGATGATGGTGTGTACGCCGGTGCTCGCTTGCTTGAGATCCTCTCAAACTCAAACAGCAGCCTCGCACAGCTCTACGACACCTTGCCTGCGATGGTGAACACGCCAGAGATTCGCGTGGAGTGCCCGGACGAAATCAAGTTCGAGGTAGTCGCTAAAGTCACCGCTGCCATGAAGTCTCACGAGCAAGTCCAGTCTGTGATTGATGTCGACGGCGTACGGGCGAATTTTGGCGACGGTTGGGGCCTCGTGCGAGCTTCCAATACCCAGCCGAGTTTAGTTATGCGATGTGAGGCAGAAACCTCGTCACGGCTTGCAGACATCCGTTCGATCTTGGAAAGCGCTATCGCTGAGGCTCGCGCAAGCCAGTGAGCAGCGCGGGCAAATCGGGCCCCAGGTACGCACTGGGTATGGACATCGGGGGAACTCACCTCCGAGCCGGACTCTACGCACTCACCGCAGGCAGACTTGAGCGAGCGCCATCACCAATTGCCAGCCTGCGAGAAAAAGTGGGTGACCAGCGCAGCCCCGAAGCTCTCTGTTCGCGGATCTCGGTGATACTTAAAAAGCTCTGGCTCAGCGCCGGTTTACCGGAAAGTGACTTCAATGTGTCCGAGATTGCTCTCGGCATCGCCTTTGCGGGGATGATGTCCGGCCACGAAGGACATGTCGCCAACTCTCCACACTTCGGCTGGCGCGATGTGCCCTTTGGCAAACTGCTTCGCGCGGAACTTGGCAAGAGTTCACTCGTTATTCTCAATGACGTAAACGCCGCGACCTTCGCTGAATTTGAGATCAACCCCAAGAGTGAACGAAACGACATTCTCTGCCTCTTTGTGGGGACCGGAATCGGAGCCGGCGCTGTCTGTGGTGATCAATTGCTACTGGGAGCTACCAACACGGCTAGTGAACTCGGACACGTAAAAGTTGCATGGGGTGAGGATGCTAGACTTTGTGCCTGTGGCCGGAGGGGTTGTGTAGAGGCGTATGCTGGGGGCGTTGCTCTACAATCTCGTGCGCAACGAGAGCTGGCGGACAACCCGAGTTCACTCGTTGTCGCACTAGCGGGAGATATCTCTTCCATTCACCCCGGACACATCGACCAAGCCGCAGCGCAGGGAGACATCTACGCCCAAAGCCTCTATTCCGAGATAGCGCCTCTTCTGGGCCTCGCACTTGCCAATGCAGTGACATTGCTAAACCCAGACATGGTGGTACTGGGCGGCGGTGTATTGGACAATGCTCCCGTTCTCAAAGAAAAAGCCCTCGAACACTTCCGAGAATTTGTAAATCCTCCAGCCCTCATTGGCCTCAGCATCCGCGATGCTCGGTATGCAGACTCAGCGGGAATGCTAGGCGCCGCCCTCTTCGCTTTGCGATCCAGTACGCTTTGAACAAAAGCTAGAATTCCCCTTCATTATTTCCAAAGCCGGGCGAATCATTTCCTTGCAGAGACGGGGCACGCTGGCTGCGGGCGCCGACTAACTAAACTGAATGAGTACCGCTGGGGTGTGGAACTTGTTCAAGTGATGGAGTGAAGCAAAAATGGCTATATCAATTCTTACTAATACGGCGTCGCTGGCAGCTCAGCGTAATCTCAACAAAACACAAGCAGGTCTTGCGAGTTCGATCGGACGTCTTTCGTCTGGTCTCCGAATCAATCAAGCATCCGACGATGCCGCAGGATTGGGCATCTCAGAAAACCTCAAAGCGGACATTCGTTCCCTAGACCAAGCACGGCGAAACGCCAACGATGGTGTCTCCATGATGCAGGTCGCAGAGGGCGCGATGAACGAAATTTCAGGTATCGTTATTCGAATGCGAGAGCTGGCCGTACAAAGTTCGAACGGTACTCTTGGTGACACCGAGAGAAGCTACATCGACACGGAATTCGATGAACTCAAGGCAGAGATCAACCGAATCTCTAACACCACCGAGTTCAACGGACAAAAACTACTGGACGGTAGTGCGTCCGGCGGACTAACGATGCAAATCGGCATTCAGAATACTGCCAACGATAGACTGGCTGTCAGTATCACACAGATTGCAGATTCAACCCTCGGAGACAACGGAGTAACCGGCTCGCTTAGTATTGCCAGTATAACCTTGTCAACGGCAGCAGGTTCGCAGGCAGCACTCGACTCATTCGATACCGCAATCGAACAACTCTCAACCGCGAGAGCCAAAGTTGGCGCCTTTCAAAACCGTATGCACATCACGGTATCAAACCTTAGTGTTGCCCAT
>JAESTW010000639.1 GCA_016763395.1 Kofleriaceae bacterium | reverse complement strand
TAGTGACACTACAGAGCAGCCAGCCCAGTCAAAGTGCGATCGAGTTAACCTACATGATGCCGGGCGCGACCTGGGAACCCAAGCATGAGTTGCGAGTAAGCACCAAAGACGCAAAGAAAGTCGAAGTCATTTCCTTTGCTGTCGTCACCCAAACTAGCGGCGAAGATTGGGGCAATGCACAGCTCTTCTTTTCCACTCAGTCATCAGTTCAGTCTGTCCGAATCCCCGAACTCGAAGCACTCACCCTGGGGGATACCCATACAGCAACCCGTATTCTGACGAGCAAAATATCGTCATTTACCAGGGCCCAATCCGCCTACTCTAGCCAAAACCGGCTGTGGAATAAGGTCCACCAGAAATCTTCCCATCGCCAAAGAGACTTTGAACGCTCATACCAAAGTAACCTGGAGTATTTGCAAATCATCCAGGCCAAGACAGTAAAGATTTTTCAAACACTGCAAAAACGTGGCACAACGGCCCACTACCAGGCTCTGGCAGCCCCGCGAGTTCGAGGCGACGGCCACCCGGTTAGGATGCGAATTGGCTACAGCGAACTGACTTCCAAGCAGAAGCTGGTTGCTGTCCCCGAACAATCCCTAAACGCTGCACGCACCTTGCAAATGCTCAACTCGACCCAGCAAGCCTTCCTGCCGGGAACCGTTGCCCTCTATCGAGATGGCACATTCCTGGGAATGACGGAAATCGACTTCATTGCCCAAGGTGAGAGTTTTTCTCTATTCGTTGGCGTCGCCGATCACATCAAACTCTCTCGAAGACTCGACAAAAAGCACAGCGCTGTGATTCGCCGCAAACGGACTCGCATGAAGATCGCGTACATGGTCACGGTAGAAAACCTCTCAAACAAGGCAACCAATGTAAGCCTGGCTGACCGAATCCCTGTCTCTGAAAACAAGGATATCAAAATCGACAACATCAAAATCAGTGCTGGTGCCAAGCCGGACAATCAGGGACTTCTGCACTGGGAAGTCACGTTACAACCCAACGAGAAACGTCAATACCGAATCAGCTACCAAGTGGAGTACCCACCAGAGTTGGTATTGGATGCCCAGCGCAAACGAAAAAGCCGGAGACGAGCCCCCAACGCTCCCGCCCGCCAGTACAAAATAGAAGACCAACTGATGGACTTGGAAGAAGCACTCTAGTGCACCGTCCATACTAAACAGTGGGCTCCGCTCGCCGATCCATCTCCCCTGGCTTCGTTGGATCTCCGTACAATACACCAGGTATACTCCACAATTAAGCATGGGCGGCGCACTAGTGCGGTATCCAGTCTAAATCTGGGGATTACCCGTCCTTCGCCCCCGCCTACGCAATCCGTCTACACCTCCGAGGTGAGTGATATTGCGGAAGCGATAAGTGAAAGAACTCTTCTCTTAGGATTGTCGAACGTAGCCCGGTGCTCGTCCGAGTAAAGGATCCCAGCTGCGCCGGGACCGCAAGCGGCTTCGTCCTTGACACGAACTCCGGCTCCGGGCTGTGGGGCTTCTTTTAAGAAAGAAGGAGTCTTCATGTTGAGAATTTATCCGGTGTGTTTGGAAATGGTTCGCCAGGTTGCGAATCTCGCGATTGTTGTTAAACAGCACGACAGAGATTTGTGTAGGCAGCTGCAACGATCGAGCGCCAGTGTTGTTCTAAATCTCGCGGAGGGGTCCGCGGTTCGCGATGGTCGGCGGCCTGTGCGATATGGGGATGCGCTTGGGTCGGCGCTAGAGACTAGGAATCTGGTTGTTCCTAGCAGCCCGAAAAGAGAGAAAGGCGCCGAGGCAGAATGCCCCGACGCCCCCGCAAAGCTGGCCGTCCGTCAAGATTGTGCTTTGCGGTAAGAACAAAATCATCTATTACAAGCCCAATACCAAGGTGTTGCAGCACGTGTTATTCGCTACTTAGGCTAGCACTGTGAACCTTAGGTCACGGATGTGTATGTTGCCACAAGGCACGCCCCGCCCCACCAGTAGCCATCACTGCGAGCCGGTTGCAATGACTCTTCACCAAAGCTACAACTCCATGGTGACTTGGCGACTTGCCCCTTTTTTTGCACTACTAATGAGTCTTGCTGCTTGCGGCTCACAAGCACTGACGCCGACCGCGCGGGATGGCTTCTCAATGTACGTGAGTGTCTTGCGCAACCCGGACCCTCGGCCGGCCTATCAAATGCTGAGCGATGAAGACCAAAAACGAATTCCTTATCAGGAGTGGGCGGCGAAGTGGAAGGAACACGAGCAAGAGCGTCAAAGCCAGGCCGAAGAACTAGAGGCGAGTTTGAAAGTGCACGGCGTTGTTGATGCCAAAGCCATTCTCCGCTTCGAAGATGGCAAACGAGTCACATTGCAAAAAGAAGCCAGTGGCTGGAGACTCGACCAAGCGTTAGTAAGTCAAAGCGTGGCCAACTCCCCCAGAGATGCTCTTACGATTTTTTCTGTTGCTCTGACCGAGGGTAAACTCGCTCCACTCTTGCGCATACTCAGCAAACGGCATCGAGATGGCATCGCCAAAAAACTGGAGCTGTTCCACGATTCGCTCAGAGGAGAGCTAGCGAAAGACAATAGCGATATTTTCTTAGTCAACGAAAAACGCGCCGAGCTTACTTGGAGCGCGGGCGAGTTGCGCTATCGCTTGGTATTGGTCTTGGAAGACGGCGATTGGTATGTTGACGACATTCATCTGGGGCCCGACCCGGCCTACGATGAACCGGCCAAAACCGAAGAGAGCGATAGCCCTGCCCTGCCGCAGCCAGAGTAGCTGCTATACCGCTTTCTTTTTAGTGCGCCGCTTCTTGCGCTTTCGCGCTTTGACAAGCTTTTGAGGACTGGGGTTTGAAGCACTTGCCTGAGTGGGCACGCTCAACCTGTCCACTCTTTCATCGAACTTGGGACTACAGTGTTCCATCAATTCTTGCTTCGTGATCGCCATGAGCACAGAGGTTTGTCCCTGTGCATTGGTGCTGCTTGGTTCCGGACAAAACTCCGGCACCATCGAGGCAACGAGATCTCTCGAGATCGCAGGTTGAATCGTGGTTGCCCGCGCGAACTTATCACGACGCGCTTGATTGACCTCGATAGCTCGCAGCATTGTGCTTTCTAAGCGCTCGCTCTGGCAGGCCCAGCCGGCCGGATTGTCCCTCGGCAACTCAACAAAATGCACCAAGCCCAAAGCCCGGGCGTCCGCGCTGCGCGCCATGTTCTCACCACGCACAAACGTAAACACAACAGGCACAAGCTGCCTTGAATACAGGGAGAGTCCCCATTCCAGAGCTTCCTCGTCGAAGCGAATAAGTGCCACCGAGGGTAACTTCTGCTCAGCTTGCTTCTGCGCCTCTTGCACGCTGGCGCACAGCACAACAGACAATTCGTCACTACTGCTGAGTCCCCGATGAATCGCGCCACGAACTCTTGCCGATGGATGAACCACCAATACCAACTCTCCGTCTTGCTTGCCTGCTGATGCCATCACGCTGAAAATCGACACACTGTGCTAGATCTTGAGGCTTGATACTTTCTTTTGGGCAAACGAGCTCTTGATTGAAACCCAAGCCGATACCAACAGCCTATGATCTCCGTTTTAATTTAGCTAGATGACCGATTGTTACCAGCAGTTCACCGGACCAAAAAATCCCACAATCCCAACCTCATTGCGATTTCAACTCAGTCTTTGACTGTCTATTAAACTCGCCGATTGCCTACCTTTTGGCGCCCCTTGCCAAGCGCTCGGTGAGCTGAGTGAGGGCCTCTTCAATGGTTGTACCATCACATTGCGGCGTGTCCGCTTCTGTTTTCTTGTGCCATTGAGAGCCAGCAGACGGAATCACGGATACTCGCTCAACTTGTTTCCCTGACCATACCATCAGTTGCAGACTCGGCACTCTCAGCTCAATCTTGAGGCCTAACTATCTTTTTCCCTGTGCCCTATGGGCCCTTAGGCGCTCTCAGTAACTGGCCTAAACAGCGAGGGCGCGCCCGCGGATAACCGGCCGCACAATTTTCGGTCCCAGACGCAAACGATCGCGCTCTAGGGTCTCAAACTGAAAGCCACACTCTTCGATGCTCCGTCCGGTGTCGCGAATGACTTGGCAATGCGCAGTGAGCATTCCCCACACAGGCTGCCAACGCCTTTGCCTGCGCCGGTTGGCGTGGTCTTCATAGTCTAGAACATGCTCAACAAAAGCCAGCTTTCCACCGGGCCTGAGAACTCGGTGAAGCTCTTTTAGGGCCGCCTCGGGGTCTCGGACAGAACACAGAACTAAAGTACTCACTACCCAATCAAAGCTATCGTCCTCGTAGGGTAAGTTCTCAGCATACGCGGTACCCACTTCGATGTGATCGGGCATGTTGCCGGACGACGCATTGCCAGAAGCCCCAGCGAGTTTGGCCAGGAGCTGCTTGCGCATATTCTTGTCCGGTTCCAGCAGCACTAGTCGAGTTGGAGCCTCTCCGTAGCAGCGGAGATTGGCGCCGGTTCCCGCACCGATCTCGAGTACATCGCCCCGTACCTCGGACAAAGCCTCTCGGCGCCACTGGGAGAAGTGCTTAGACTCGGCGCCCCGCATGAGGCGGTCGTACAATTTTGCGCCGAGCCAGCCCATCATCTACAGACTCTCGATGACCAGGGTGATTCCCTGTCCGCCGCCGATACACATGGTGATGAGACCATAGCGCTCACCCTTGCGACGCATTGCGTACGCGCAGGTTAGCGTGAGAATAGCACCGGTTGCCCCGAGAGGATGTCCGAGAGCGATAGCGCCGCCCATCGGGTTGACCTTCTCGGCGTCGATG
>JAESTW010000638.1 GCA_016763395.1 Kofleriaceae bacterium | reverse complement strand
TTTGGTGTCTTTCTGTAGCTCGCGATGGATGTCGAGATTTTTTTCTTGGTCTTCTGCCGATTGTGCGTCGGCAAATCCCGGAATTTCGTAGATGAGAACGGAGTAGATCATGGGTTCCTTATAGACTGGTCACCTGCCATGGACCACTTATAGTTGTCATCATAGGATGAAGCCAGGTGCCTCAACATGTTGCCAGTAGCGGTCGCTACCTCGGCCCCAGGCATCGATAACGGGCCCCTCGAGCAGCTCAGTACTCAGCGCTCGCAGTCGTGATACCTCAGCAGCCCACTCAGATGACACAGGTTTTTCCCGTGTGAATCATCTTTTTCACTTCTCATTTCTAACTTTTGCAGGCAGTCTCCGGGAGACGTGCCAGCTTTACTTCAATTCACGCGAGCGCGCTTCCTTCTCCTCTTGGCGATCGTTTGTACCTCTGCCTGCGATGCTAGGACTGGCGATACCCGTCCTGATGTAACGGTATCGGCTGCCATAACCGCTGGCCCTTCGCCATTGGTGATCGAGTTTAGCTCGATCGTGTCCGGCGGCGCTGGCAGAAAAACCTACTCCTGGGATTTCGGTGATGGCACCACAAGTTCCGCGACCGATCCTACCCATGTTTTTACCGAACTCGGCACCTACGTCACGATTCTACGCGTCACCGATGAAGCGGGCGCGACAAGTGCCTCCGGTGTCCAGATCGCCGTCACAGAGCCAGCCGACGAACCGCCAATGGTTGTTGCTTCGATCGTAGCGGGGGAGTGCGCCATCCCCAACGTGACAAGGGTTGAACTAGATGCTTCTCTCAGCACTGATCCTGAGAACCGGCCACTCACCTACCGTTGGACCATGATGTTTGCACCACTCGCGAGCACAGTCAGCTTCAACAACGCGAACGTTGCCAATCCCAGTTTCGTGCCGGACGCTGAAGGCGTCTACCTTGTTCGTGTTGCCATCTCCGACGGTGTCAACATTGCCGGGTCCGAACTCCTCTCTATTGTAGCGACGGGGGCCACCAACATTAGCATTGTATCGGGAAACCAACAGAGTGCAGCGGTCGTCACCGAAGTCAGCGATGAGCTCGTCGCCGCTGTCACAAATTCGTGCGGGTTGGCGATGGACAACGTCGCTGTCCGGTGGCAAGCAATTAATGGGAATCCTCTCTTTGGAGTCTCGAGCACCAACATCGCCGGGCTCACAATAAACCGTATTACAATGGGCAAGCGTGCCGCGGCTGTGTCAGTTTTGGCTACGCTCCCGGACAACGCCGACCAAGTTGTTTTTGATCTCACCGCGAATTCGGGGCCGCCGGCGCGATTGGCAATGAATCTCGGGGGAGCCAATCTACCCGTCTCGTCAACGTCACAGCCCCTGACCTTTCACGTGACGGACAATTTTGGCAACCCGACAAACTCTGAGGTGACATTCGATCTCGCCTTCGATCCGATTGGCTCGCCCTCCTCATCGGCGCGATTCGATGACTGCGCGACTGGTGGCAAGACAAAGACCGGTGTTACTACAACTGCTGGCGTGGCGACGGTTGCGGTCTGCTCAACCTCACTGGAAGACGCATTCGTGCAAATCTCAAACTCCACGCCGGCCCTGGCGACGGGAGGCTACGTTCGGCTCTTTGCCGACGACATGGAGATAGCCGACAACAACTATACGCAAACCCAGGCAGGTCCCTTACCGGACGAGAATCCCTGGCAACACGGCCCACCCAGCTGGCCCACGGGCGTCGAGGCCTTTTCGGGCACTCGCCTGCGGGGAACCGTGCTTGACGGAGATGTCAGAGAATCTCCCTTCGACGGCAACCCACTGCGAAGTATTCTCAGCCGGCAACTCGATCTCACCTATCCTGGCAACGTACTCTCCGCAGAGCTCTCATTTCAGCAGTTTTTGGACCTGGGAGAAGTTGGCCCTTTTGATTGCCAATCACATGCCACGCTGCGCATCGGAAACATCAACGGCTTTGTGGCACAGCCCACAAACATGCTCTACGACGTCTTTGGCTGCCGCAGCGCCGGATTTCTGCGCAGTACAAGCGATTGGGAACAGGTTCGATTCGACCTCACAGCGCAAGGCGGATTTTTCACGTCCTTGCACTGGTCTCTTGACGCATCAGCCAGTGCCATCGGCAGCGGTTGGTACATTGATGATGTGGTTGTGACCGCCCTGGTTGCCAATCCCCTGATCCGCTTCGTTGCCGGGGACCCAACAGAACTTGTCTTATCCGCAATTGCCGACGGCTCCACCGAATCATGCCAGCCTGCTGCCATTCATGGACAGCTTACCGATGAGCTTGGCAATCCGACCACCGAGTCTGGAGTTGCGATCTCCCTCAGCTCAGACTCAGGGACTGCTATCTTCGCGACCGCCACCCTCGGAACTAACTTCGTCGGCGGGACGACTGCGAGTATAGAGACAGTCGACGGCGAATTTGCGCTGAGCGTGGTGAACGCCAGTGCAACTAGCGAGACTATCAACGTAACAGGGCAGGCCGCAGGTCAAGCAAGCGCTGCTATCGTTGCACTCAGTTTCCAAGATGTGAGTACGGAGGATGCCTTTCCCGGTAGCTGCACTGACGGTGTCGATTCCGATTGCGACGGTGACGTCGATTGTGACGACAACGACTGCACTACCAATCCAGCTTGCATCTGCCAAGCGCCATTTTTCGTCAACAAGGGACGCTGCGCACGTACCTATTTCTTGACCATCGCCGATTGGATTGGCCCCCAAACGGACTGTGGCTTTGGCCATTACCACTCTTGTGACTCCCTTCCGTATGGCTTTCGTTTTGATGATCTTCCCCAGCTTGGTATGGCGACTGTGACCGCTATCGACATTGAAACTTTCAGCGGAGTCGACTGCTCGGGACCGGTATCACGAAGCGTGACGGTCAACCAGGTGCCCGCGGCAACCTTCACCTTCGTGGGAGATGGGTGCATCTGCAGTCCAATTCCCAACCTTCAAATCGTGCCCACTGTCAATGCGGCCGGACTGGCGGCCTACACCGTGGGTGGCTCAAACGAAATCGAGATCGCCAACCCCAGCTCGTGTGAGGGCTTCAGCGAAAACCCAGACTTTGATGGTGATGGTCTCTGGGCTGTGACGGTGACGTATTAAGAGAGCTTACGGACTGACCGGTGGTTCTGCAGCAAGCATATTCAGATTAATCG
>JAESTW010000637.1 GCA_016763395.1 Kofleriaceae bacterium | reverse complement strand
TGCTCAAAGTGACATCACTGCAAGCTCTTACAATTTAGACCAGACTCTGCAATTTCGTCCGAGCCACCGGAAGCGCATCGATGACATCGCTGGCAATAACTCCTGGCCCGCCAACAGCGTCCAGGGCGCACGAGCCTGCGATGCCATGCCAATAGACCGCCAACGCAGCAGCAAAGGGGGCTTCCAACCCTTGCGCCAATAGAGCGGCTAAAACTCCGGACAACACATCACCTGTACCAGCTGTTGCCAACTCTGGCCCGCCAACATCGCAAACGAAAACCACCCCATCTCCCCCTTCATCCGCGTGTCCGCCGTCACAGATACATGTGCGCGCACCTTTTAGCACGACTACCGCACCAGTCTCCCGGGCCAATAGCCGTACTGCCGCCATTCGATCTGCCTGCACTTCAGCGATGGACATTTCAAGCATACGCGCGGCCTCCCCCGGATGCGGGGTGAGCACTACGGGCGCAGAGGCGGCTACAATCGCGGACAAATCGCCCACAAGATGATTGAGCGCGTCTGCGTCGAGAACCATGGGAATCGATGAGTTCGCAAGAGCGTGTTTTACTAGCGCCGCGCCACTGCGTCCGGTGTCCATCCCTGGACCAATCAAGAGTGCTGCTTTTCGGACAAGCGCCTCAGCGAGTTGCGCCGGGTTTCCGATGACGGCGCTCATAATCGGATCAGCTGCCTGAGAGTCGATGCTGGCGGCAGCGATAGTCACAAGCCCTGCACCGGAGCGAAGCGCAGCGAGGGCTGCCAATCGGCCAGCTCCGCGTTTTCCATCACTTCCGGCGACTGCGAGAACATGTCCACGCCGCCCCTTGTGGCCATTTCGATCTACGTCCGGCATTGCCCCGACAACGTCCGAGGCGGTGAGAACAAAGGCCTGAGCCCTCGCTTCAATTCGAAGCCGCGGAATGCCAATCTCGGCAACTTCTACGTGCCCGTTGTAAGCGAAGCCCGGCGCACCAACGTTGGCTACCTTGACCGCAGCCATCGTAACAGTGACATCCGCACGGACACAGACACCGAGAATTGCCCCAGTGTCCGCTAGTAGACCACTGGGCAGATCAACCGCGACAACCATTGCTGGGCTCTGGTTAATACACTCAATCAGCGTAGCGAGATGTCCCTCGATGTTTCGGCACAAGCCAGTACCAAAAATCGCATCCACTAGTACAGAGCTGCCCTCGATCTCACTTCTGGCCGCATCGACATCTGCTGCGCTCTTTAAGAATCGAATGGTGCCCCCGCAGCGTTTGAATGCGTTTAGAAATAGACTTGCATCCCCACCAATTGCGGGCTCACCTGCGACCAAGAACAATTCGCAGACTACCCCTTCCTCCTGGAGTACTCGTGCTGCGACAAAGCCATCGCCACCGTTATTGCCTGAGCCGCAGAGTACTGTCACACGAGATTCAGCAGTGGGCTCAGCCGGCAGTAAGTCCCGGACAGCCAGCGCTACCGCCCGACCTGCATTTTCCATCAATACCGCGCCGGGAATGCCAACCTTTGCGATTGTCTCCGCATCCATGGCCCGCATTTGCGCCGCATTTAGAACTGGTCGCATGGCTAAATCACAACACTACCGACACAGTACACCGATAGGCAGACCATCATGTAAATTTACATTTCGGCAACGCTTTTTGAAGTAGCTCGTCGTCGAAGTCATGGTCGTAGATGGTGAGCTCTTTGAGTTTTTTAAGTTCGGTTAGCGGGCTGAGATCTAAGCCCTTCAAAGAACCGAGAATTGTGAGTTTTTTGAGTCCCGATAGCCTCACAAGTGGCTTCAGATCTATAGGCTGAAGCGGTTTTAAGATAAGTTCCTTGAGTTTTGTAAGATTGCCCAAGGGAGTTAGATCGGTCACTTGAGTTCCAACGAGGCTCAGATACTTGAATTTGATCAAGCCGCTTATTGGAGATAAGTCCGAAACGTGATCGCTAACGTAGAGCGTTTCAAGGTTTACGAGGTTTTCTAATGGTCGTAAATCGCTAACCTCAGTGTCACCGATATTGATGAAGGTCAGGTTGACAAGTCCGCGAATCGGAGTGAGGTCTGAAACCTTTGTGTCTCTCAAATCGAGATATTCCAACTCTGTGAGCTTGCTGAGCAAACTTAGATCTACGACGTTGGAAGAAAAGGCGATGACTTTCTTGGTATCCAATGGGTAGTGCTGTCCGCCAATTTCAATGGCTTCAGAACTCGGCGGCTCGCTTGCCACTTCGCTTGCACCAGCTGTGCATGCGAGATGCTTGTTGGCTACGATCCACTTGTCGTCAATGGGTTGCCCCGCTTTGAGCGCTGAATAGACAAGATCGAATTGCGATGCCAGCAATTGGGAAATGCCTTTTTGTTCCTCATCCACATCGTTGCAGGTGAACTCATACGCCACGGTGGAAGCTAAATCGTCTACCTTCACATAGGGACACACAATAACCAGGGCTTTTAATGTGCCAATATCGAGTGTCTCGCTACACATGTTGTCGTCACATGCAAATTCCATGTACTGGGAGCAGTCCAATTCGGTGCACTCGAAGAATCCTTCGCCCGCCCAAAAGGATTTGCACTTCACATCCCCAGTCACCAATAGACGCTGGTTGTCCTGTACAGAGAGAGCGCCATCCACACTCAGGTTTCCCGTGATGATGATGGCATCTGCCGTTTTAAGCAATGTTTCGATTGCCTCTTCACTCAGAGCAACATCACCCTCGGCGTGTAAAATGGTCTCATAACCGAACTCGCTTAGGTGCTCATAGTCTTCGTTCTCTTCGAGCCACTCAGAATCTCTTGCGATAAATTCTGTGCTCTCAGAATCGGCTCTCGCTATTTCGAGATATCCCTTTTTGACTTTACCCGCGATCAGTTTCTCGGCCTCGGCTGTAGCTGCCTCCTCTGTGTCGAACTCCTTGTCATTCGAACGACCATTTGTTCCAATTTTTCCGTAGCACACAGTAAGCACATTGGCTGAAAGAGTAAGCTCCCAAAACTTGGAGGACTTGCTATCTTGAAATTCGAATCGTCTGGCTGCGGTCATTATTGGCCGCTATATCATACAAGCCCAGAACCGGGATCATGGCGGCACCTGATTCGCCCTTCGTAACTCTTTTTTCCCGCGGCGAATCTCACTCACAGATGCTACATTACATCTGTGATGCGGACACTCATTACTCTAACGCTAGGACTGGGACTAGCGGCCTGTAGTCCTAGCAAACCAGAGCTGTCGTCCGATGAAGCAACTCAGATTGTCCGAGAAGTTCGC
>JAESTW010000636.1 GCA_016763395.1 Kofleriaceae bacterium | reverse complement strand
GGGACGTGGAATTCAACAGTACCGGATCCAAAGCGCAGCACCTGTTCTTTGGCTACACGCTCTCCCGTTTTGGCGTCTAAATAGACTTGCCATTTTCCAATCGGGGCAGTGCTGTCGATGGTGACTGCCACAACCGTGTGGTACTTCGCGCCAACGGCCGCAATAATGGGTAGGACCTGGAGGCCGGACACAGCTCCGTAGGCGGTTCGTTGGGCTCCGTCTTCACGGATCCACTTTGCTGCAATGTCTTGGTATTTTGAATTCGAGAGTTTCTCTGAGTTTTCGACAGTGCCTGTCTTGACCCTTGGCAGCGCTTCGGACCCCATTACGACGAGCCGGTCGGCCTTGTAGCGAAAGCTAAGTTGACCGCCGAGAACCGGCATACCGAGGTAGAATTGTGTGAACCCAATACTTCGGATTCCCCGGTGTACTTCATTGGAGACCATCACGAAATCCGACGCAGTGGCCCCCGGAGCCAAGAGTGCGAGGTGCTTGCTCAGGGTTCTGCGAGCGTGCAACTCGGCTATCGCGGGATCTGCGACAGAGCCCGGTACCGCAATTCCGCTACCGAAGATCCGCATGGGAATCTGCGTGTTGGCATCCCACAAAGCACGCCATGTTCCCCCCACCTCTGCCTGAAAATCCCACCACTGTTTCAACGCGCTCTGTGGTGTTTTTGCCGTTGCCGCGACAGAACTTCGGGCGCTTCCGCCAGACGCCAGCAACAACCCTGAGTTACTTGGGCCAGAGTTAATCCAGCCGGGTGTGTGTGCCCCTGAACCAGAGCCAGAGCGACTCGGAGAGCCCGACGCAAGCTGAGGTTGCGCGACGAGCGGGGCCGAAATAGCCAGGGCGGCGATGAGGTTGGATATCAGTCGTTTCAAAACAGCCTGTGTTTTCTCATGCTTGGGCCCCAAGGTGGGAACAAAAGATCCTTTGTTAGCATTCGTGAGTTCGAATTCACTACGCCAAAGGAACTTGCGCCTTGGCATCGCCTTGTACATACTCAGTGATACAAGTGCGGAATGTAGAGTTAGGGCGTCAAATCGCCGCGGGGATGATGAGCTATGCAAATCTGGTGGACCGGTCCGTCAGGGTAACTGCTCGTGCACATATTTTGGGGTTGATGGACAAGCTGGCGCTAACGCCCAAAGCCTTGTCGTTGCGACAAGTTGGGGAGGCGGAGCTGTCCTCCAATACGACCCTGCGCGGCGCGATGTTAATGCATCTCGACTTCAGCTCTAGAGTGGCACCGAGCGCCGACGAACTGGCTTTCACTGCGGCCACCGGGCGAGTTTTGATCGCAGAGCACCCGGATTTGCAGGGCTTTCCTGTTGGCCTGTCACTGCTTTTGCCGTCAGACACTCTGCCAGTTAGCCGGCAATCGCTATTCTCGGGCTCTGCCAAACCCTGGGGCGAGGCCGAATTTGTGGTGCAATATGGCCTTTCTACAAACCCTGGAGGGCTTGGCGGAGGTCGCGCCCTGGTTGAGGAATGCATTCGCCTAGCTGGGGATCGCAGGCTCATTGCCTATACTCCGCTGGTCGGCCTGCGTGCGCGAATCATTCAAATTGTTGATCACTCACAGGTCTGGGAAGAGTCCTCGCGGAATGTTCACTTGGATGTCAAAGACGAGTTGCGGGAACAGCTAGCCGAGCTTCTGGCGTGGGAGCATTTGCCCACGCGGCTGGCTGAGCCGGCGGGAGAATTTCTAAAATCTGAGGCGCGGAAGTTCGCCGAGGGAGCCGCATTTCGCTTGGGAGATTTTCATCGGCATTTAGGCGCAACTCTCACCGGGATCGATCACGGCGGCGACTACCAAGAGAGCGATTCCATGTGGGCCCGGGCGTACTTAGAGTACTGATTCCAGCTGAGCCAGACTTAACCTGGCACAAGCGAGGGTTCTGAGTTACAAGGTGGCGAGATCACCTCATGGCAGATATCGAACCTAAAGAAACCCCAATTGCTACCCTAGGACCTCAGATCGCAGGAGGACTGATAATGTTAGTTCTCGCTGTCGCGGCGATGTCCAGGGTAGGTTGCAATAACCATCACACCCCCGCAGGGCACGCCGGCTACATTCGCTCGACTCCGCTGGTCGGCGCCGGCGCTTATGTCGGGACTCAAATCGGGCCGACATCTACTGGTTGGGTTTGGCGGCAGAAGCTTGTCAACATCGACATACGTTCGCGAACGTACAGCGAGGCCATCGTGAATATTGTCGCTCGCGGCGGACTGCGAATCGACTTGCGAGCACACGCCCGCATCCAGCCCAACCCCAAACACGTCAAGGAACTCTTTGACAAGTTTGGTGGCGAGAATTGGTACGTAAGCAACGTGCAGCAACAGTTCAAAGCAGCGGTTCGCAAGCGCGTACAAGAGTATGACCCGCTCGAGATTAAGAGCAACATGCGAATCATCGGTGACACGGTTCTCGCGGACATGCAGGCCACTTACAAAGACTCTCCGGTGATATTCACCAGCGTCGACATTGGCGATATTACCTACCCCCAAAAAGTAGTGGAAGCGGTTATTCGCAAAATGATTACCAAAGAGGACGAGGCGCGAGCCAGCATTCAGCTCGAGATCGAGCGCAAGAAAATCGCCATCAGCCAAGCCGGAGCGCGCGGTATTGCCAAAGCGCAAGAAGTCATTCTATCTACACTAGACCCCATGTTCTTGCAGTTTGAAGCATTGCGAGCCATGGAAGACTTGGCAGATTCAAAAAACACAAACTTCCTGATTATGCCGATGTCCGATACCGGCGGTAGCCCAGTCATCATGCAGATGGGCAAATAGGAGCAATGACTATGAAACGACTACTACTACTTGGAAGCATTGCTATTGCCGGGCTCAGTGCCTGTTCTAACCCCGACGTTCCTGCCGGACACGAAGGCTACATTTACTACACTCCGATGCTATTTGGGCAAATGGAGTATCGCGAGAGCTTGCCGGGCCCAGCAACGACTGGTGTTTCGTGGCGACTGTCGACAATCAATGTCGATATGCGTACTCGTTCGTACAACGAGGACTTCGAGCTTTTCACCAAAGAAAACCTGAGCGTCAACTTCGAGGTCAATACTCGAATTCAGCTTCGTCCCGGTTCTGTGCGAGAAGTCGTCGAACAATGGGGCGGCGCGAATTGGTATGAGTGGAACGTCAAAGAGCGTCTTCGAACTATTGTCCGGGTCGAGGCGAGCAAGTTTAGCGCGCTCGAGATTCAGACCAAGACACCAGAAGTGAAAGCACAGATCGCCGAGCAGCTGCGAAAGCGAATTGCTTCCTCACTCGACGTGAATGGCAAAAGCATGCAAACACCTTTTGTTATCGAGAGTGTCGATATCGGCGAGATTCACTTTCCAGAAGAGGTGAAGGCGGCGATTGAACGCAAGATAGCAACTACGCAAGAGCTGGAACGCCAGTCCTCGGTACTTGCCAAGGTAAAAAAGGATGCCGCACGGACGGTGATGGAAGCGATTGGCGTTGCGCAAGAGCAGCTAATTATCGCATCGACTTTAGACCCACTTTATGTCCAGCGCCGCGCAATTCAGGTCTATCGCCGGATTGCGAAGTCGAACAACAAAGTGACGATTGTGCTGCCAAACTCGATGCAAGGTACAGCACTGCCAAAAATCTTGGAGCCCAAAACTCGGCGAGTATTGTCCGCTGCAGATCAAAAGCGTATCGGTTTGGAGCTAAAAGCGCTGGAAGAAAAGTTGAGTACCGAGATCGGAGTCACCGACTCTGCGTCTAGCGTGACACCACCGAGCACTGATGATGTGCCGGCTGTAGTGCCCGCGGGAGATGCAGCTACAGACGCCGATGCCGCAGAAGCCAAGGTTGATGCCGCTGCTGCCCCAGCAGATAATGCAGCTGCCAAGCAACCAGCTCCAGCGGCCGCAGCTGGCGATAAAGCTCCGTAGTCCAGCGCTGCCTATAGAACGTGTAGCGGCAACCAATGCTGCTGCACGACACTGCCAATTGGGGTACTCTGAGCAAAGAATCCTAAGCACCGGTTTCGGCAATCTCGTGGACAAGGACATTAAAGAGGCAGGAGAAAACCTCCTAGAGAAGACCGCACTTGAGGGCGATGCTCGCTCTCCTGAGGGGATTTTTGGCGCGACAGTGGGCGCTGATACAGGCGGTAATGACACACTGATTGAGCCCTCGCAATTCGCGCTAGGATCGCAGGATAAGGAGCGCGAGCTGGCTGAGGCGAGAACCGTCGCAGCGAGTGCTTCTGCTTCATTTCCAAATGGTTCAGCTGGTGATGCTTCGAATCGCCATGACTCAGAAAGTGGCAGGTCCGAGCTGTCCAGGTCTGGGGCAAGTCTAGGCCCAGGAGAAACCATAGGTCGTTTGGTTCTCGGAGATACGCTGGGCACTGGGGCATTCGGCCGAGTCGTCATGGCATACGATTCGGAACTTAAGCGCAAACTTGCGGTAAAGATTCTGAAGCCAGAAGTTTTCGCCTCGGCCGGTGGCAAGGATGCGCAGAAACGACTTTTGCGTGAGGCCAGGGCGATGGCCAAAATCTCACATCCCAATGTTGTGACCGTTCACGATATCGGCATGGTCAACGAGCAAGTCTTTGTTGCCATGGAGTATGTCCAGGGATGCAATCTTCGGGAATGGCTCGACGAGGAAGCGCGTAGTCTAGGCGATATTCTACCCAAGTTTATTGCGGCCGGACAAGGGCTTGCCGCTGCTCACCGAGAGGGGCTGGTACACCGAGATTTCAAACCGGACAATGTGCTAGTTGGTACCAAGGGGCAGGTTTGCGTCGCTGATTTTGGACTGGTGAGTGTCGGCTCTCGGGGGGGTGACAAAATCGGCTCTACCGAGTTTGCAATCGCCATCGCCTCCGAAGAGATCAATCTTACCCAGGCTGGTGCGCTAATGGGAACAGCGCTGTTTATGGCACCAGAGCAGCACCGAGGAGAGGAAGTCACTCCAGCTTGTGACCAGTTTTCCTACTGCGTTGCTTTGTATCAGGCGTTAACCGGCAAACAGCCCTTTAGTGGCACTACCTATCAGGGGCTTAGAAAGAATGTCTTAGGTGGACGTCTTAGACCGATTTCTGCGAGCGCGAAGGTTCCAAAGTGGCTGCAAGCACTGCTCAAGACCGGACTGGCACGCAACGCCGACGACCGTCACAGTTCTATGGACGTCTTGCTGGCAGCCTTGCAAGCACCTCCTTCGCCAAAAGGCCCTAGAGTACTTCGCCTGCTCGCCATTCCACTCTTGGGACTTTCCCTGTATGGCGGCTTCGCTCTAACTCGCGAAGATCGTTCCGTGTCCTGTGCAGACCCGGACAAGACTCTTGTGGGAGTTTGGGATGGCGCCACGCAAGAGCGAATCTCTGCGGTCTTTAGCGCCGCCGATAGACAGTCCGCCTTCACCGTCTATCGGGCTTCGGTGGACAAACACGTAGAGGATTGGCGATCACTACACGCGGCGGTGTGCGAAATCTCGGAAAGTCAGAGTGCTGCAGCTCAGGCTGGCAATACTGCACAAAAAAGCTGTTTGAGTGAGCGCTTAAGCTATCTGTCCGAGCTAAGTCAGGAGTTGCAGGCCAGCAAAGACAATACGTTGCTCGACCGGGCAGTGAAAGCAGTGGTGAACATGTCACCTCTGAACCGTTGCT
Source organism: Kofleriaceae bacterium (assembly GCA_016763395.1). Taxonomy (GTDB): domain Bacteria; phylum Myxococcota_A; class Polyangia; order Haliangiales; family Haliangiaceae; genus NORP324. The sequence continues at coordinate 10,433 of JAESTW010000636.1, read as the reverse complement.
CGCAAGAAAGAGTGAGTTTTGTAGTTGATCCGCTTCCGCCGGGCGCCGAGGAGAGACGGGAGGTGCAATCCCTCAACGATGTCCGACACAAGGCGCAGGCTCTTTTTGATCTCGGACGACTAGCAGAGGCAGGGGAGCTACTTGCGTCCGCGGTGGATTCCGAGATGCTACACGCTGGTAGCTGGGCACGCTCGCGATATTTGCTTGGGAAAATAAAAACAGACCTCGGCTTGCTCGATGAGGCGGAGCTGCTGCTACACAAGGCTGTCGATTTGGGCACCCAGGCTGGTGATGACATTCTTGTTGCCCGCGCGTGGTTGGCACTGCAATTTCTTGAGGGTGTAGAACGTGAGAATTTTTCTCGAAGCGATGAATTCGCCCGGATGGCAGAACTTTCATTCGTACGGGGAAGAGCGAGTGAAAGCAACCTAGCAAGTTTGAAGAAAGCCCGGGCCGCGGTGCTCATGCGCAAAGGAAAGATTGTGGAATCGATTGCGCTCCTAGAAGAGATTCTTCCCCTTTATGTTGCGGAGGGAGTAAACCTTGAGCTAGCAAGTCTGCTTAGCGCGTTGGGCGATGCCAAGGTGGCCGAGCGGGAGTTGTCCGAGGCCGTGGGGCACTACCGACTCGCACTGGCACATATCGAATCGCTACTGGGAGCAAGCCACCCGGAGAATATCTATGTTCTGAACAACATGTCGGTGGCACTCAAGTACCAAGGAGATATTGAGGGAGCCAAAGATGTGCTCCTGCGCAGCCTACGTCTCACCGAGCACGGTTTCGGCAACGCCAGTATTGCACTGGTGCCCATTTTGACGAATCTTACTAGTATCTACCGCAGACTCGGACAGTTGGATGCTGCAGAGGCAGCGGGCCGGCGTGCTATTTCTGTGGGCAGTACTGTTGCTGGGGATTATTCTCATCGGGTGACAAAGGCCATGACAAACTTGGCGATTGTGATGATTACGAAAGAGGAGTTTCCCGAGGCCACCGCATTGTTTCGAAAGGTGCTTAAACGACATCAAGCAAGTTTTGAAGGCGATCATCCCGCCATTGCATCCTCACTCAACAACGTCGGAGAGTCGCTCGTTAGTGAAGGAAAGACAGTCGAAGCGATAGCGCTACTTGTGCTGTCGATGGAAATGAAAATTCGTATATACGGGGTAGAACATCACAAGGCTGCTAGCACCTACCTAACCCTGGCCATGGCCTACGAAAAAGTAGGAAAAGACCTCGAAGCCTTGAAACTCTACCAGCAAGCGTTGCCAATCTACAGTGCGGCAGCGGGGCCCGACCACGATCGGACAAATGGTGTGAGAAGTAGCATCGGACACGTGCAGCTAGGTCGAAACGAGACCGCTTCGGCTGTGCGGATATTGTCTCAGGCTGTGGCGAGTCGCGGGGATGACCCATCTGTAGAACAGGGACGCGATCGTTTCGCTCTGGCCCGTGGACTTTGGGCACTCGGGAGAAAATCCGAGGCGCGGAAACTAACAGCTTCGCTTGAGAAATCTCTGGCACAGGATTCAGGTAGTGAGAAACTTCACAGAGAGCTCATCTTGTGGATAGAAACGCACTAAGGGCACATCAATCTCTGTTCTGAGAGCAGAGGTGGCTTGCCTCCCACCTCTGCTCACTCGTACTCTTTGTAGATGCGGCATCTGTTAACACTATCTATTGCAACGCTGTCGTCCGTGCTCTTTCTCGGCTGTGGTTCTGATAGCAATCCGGCGTCGATTGATGCTGGGGCTGGTATTGACGCCACTGTCATCGTAGACGCATCCCTCCCGCCAGATGCCGCGCCGGATGCGTCGATTTGTATGGGCGACAATGATTGCGAAACCGGGCGCTGTCAATCAGACGGATCGTGCTCGTGTCCGATGACCGCGGACATTCCCCCAGTCTTCCCGTGGCAGAGGCAAGTGGGCGCGCCATTACTAGTGCCCGGACAAGTTCACGGCGATGGTACCAACTTTCTTATCGCCGACCCCAGCGCTTTGTACAACGAGGCTGAGGGCAAATGGCAAGTCTGGTACGCGGCGTCGCGAGGCGAGTGTTTTACCTGCGAAAACTCCGCTGTGATTGAGCTGGCGGAGAGCAGTGATGGCATAGCATGGACCGTTGCTGAGGATGTTGCGCTCAATCTCTCGGGCACAGGCTGGGACGCGATTCGGAGCGAGACCCCCGACGTGATTGTCGACCCGAACGCAATTCCGAGTCGCCGCTACGCAATGGCGTATTCAGGTGCCGATGTGATGCTCCCGCTGGGATTTCCCAACTACAATATTGGTATCGCGTTTTCTCCTGATGGTAAGAACTTTACTAGGGTTTCCGCCGCCGAGTCCGGTCAAGCGGAAGACGGCTTGGTGCTCACCGAACTCGTTGCCTTTCCCAATAACATGCAGGTAAACGGCGGTGTAGTAGCGGATCCAACATTGGCATTGATCGACGGTACCTATCACATGTGGTTTTCTAGCTTCGGGTGTGCGGACGGTGATACCTGCGCAAACATACTAGAGTTTGGAATTAGTCACGCGACCTCTATCGATGCCGTTCACTGGATACCCGATACAGCAAATCCCGTCATTGTGGGTGGAGAGCAACCCAGCGCAATTTGGAATCCCAACGATTGCCGCTTTGAAATGTGGATGACCAGAAAAGCGCAGGGAGATGATGATGGAATCCCCGCTACCTTTAACCCGACCCTTGGCAGCTTTCGAGCGGTGTCCGAGGATGGTAGTTCTTGGACGGTGGAATCTCAACGCGATTTTACATGGGACAATCAGGCCGGAGGCGAGCAATTGGGACTTCTCACTGGCGTTGATGTCGCTCTACGTGGACTTGAGCGGGTGCTGTTCTATGTTGGAATGGGGACTGATTCGGTGCCACCGGGTTTTTTCATCCCGGTGCAACAGAGTTTTGACAAAGCTGGATTTGTGCCCGGAACCTTTGGGCTGGGAATGGCACGTCAAGCGGTAAGTAGCTCCTCCGAGTGAAACTGGCTGCCGTACAGTATTGTCCGCCTCATGGAAAGCCAGAGGTTGCTCGAGATGAACTCCGAGATTTGCTGATGAAGGCAGAGGGAGCGGATCTCATCGTTTGTCCGGAAATGGCAGTGTCCGGATACGTATGGTCGTCGAGAGAGGAGATAGCTCCCTTTGTAGAAGCCGCAGCCGGGCCAAGCTTTGAAATGCTTCGGCAGTGCGCGATAGAACTGCGGGCGACGATTGTCTGTGGGATTGCAGAAGTGGCTGGGGACTCCCTTTACAATAGTGCCATTACGGTATCGGCGGAGGGCACGCTCGTGAGTTGTTACCGAAAAAATTTACTCTATGAACAGGATGAGACTTGGGCTGAGCCCGGACGAGAACGCGCACTGCTGCAAGTTCCCAAGGTGGGATTGCTTTGTCCGGCGATTTGTATGGATCTCAATGACGATGAGTTCGCCCTGTATATTCACCAAAATCGACCTGAAGTCATCGCATTTTGTACCAACTGGATCGAAGAAGGGGTTGATATATTGCCCTACTGGCGCATGCGTCTCTTTGGCTGGCAGGGCTACATGGTAGTTGCAGACCGTTGGGGCAGTGAGCGTGGTACTCAGTTTTACGGCCGCAGCACGGTGCTCGGCCCGGACAATGCGATTCTCGGAACCCTGTGCGCCGAGGGCAATGCGGTGCTCTGGGTGGACACAGAGACTCTGATCACAGATGTGCGCTAGCCAGTGAAGGCGCGCTAATGCCTCTTGCCCTTTGCCAGCGCTCCCTTGCTGAACTACAATGTGGCTTCACACTTAATAGTTAGGACTTTCTATGCGTCTATCTTTCCTTCTCGCCACGCCCATCGCGGCAGCCCTATTGTTCGTTGCACCTCAAACTGCCGAAGCAGGTATCGATGCTTGCGGAGATATCTACATCGAAGCCGGCGTAGAGTGTGAGGTCGTACCACCGGGTGTCACCTGTGAAACCCAGTGTACTCCCATTTCCTTTGAAGCCACCTGCGCCGCAGAGCTTCGGGTCGATTGCACCGGCGGATGTACCGGAGAAGCAAGTGTGTCTTGTACCGGACAGTGCGATACTACGTGTCAAGCACAGTGTCAGGTAAACCCTGGCTCTTTCGATTGCGCTACCTATTGTTCGGCAGATTGCACTGGTAGTTGCGATGCGCAGTGCAACAATTCAGAGTGCTCAGCGACATGCGACGCGAACTGCTCAGCCAGTTGCGACACCCAGTGCAACGTGGTTCCGGCCAGCGCTGACTGCATGGCTTCTTGTTCCGGGAGCTGCGAAGGCTCGTGTACGGCAGAATCTACTCTCGACTGCCACGTCAGTTGCAGCAGCTCTCTCTATACCGATTGTAAAACCCGAGTGCAGGGCGGTTGTGAAACTGACTGCCAAGCGATGGAAGGCGCGCTCTTTTGTGACGGCCAGTATGTCGATGTCTCAGGCGATCTCGATGCCTGCGTCAACGCTCTCAAAAGCCTATTCGACATTGACGTCGATGGCTATGCAGAAGCTTCTTGTGACGGCAACGGAAACTGCTCCGCCAGCGCTGGTGCGAGTTGTTCTGTGGGCAGTGGGCGCACTGGAACAACCACTGGTTTGCTCCTCCTTTTCGCTATCCTCTTCGGTGTACGACAAACTAGACGCCGGACAGAGTAAGTCTGATCGGCGCGAGTTTTTGTCTAGCAGACTAGTTGGTTTTGTTGAAACTAGTCTGAGGAGTATAGGCCTCACAGCTATTCGCGCTCAAGTAGGGATAGACGCGAATAAAGAAGTTGAGGCCATCATCGGTTCCGCCACCGCAAGGCCCGGACCACGTGAGCGCGATGGTCTCTGCTGAATCCCCGCCGGCGGTGCTATCGAAGCAGTCGGTGCTGCAGCTTGAATTCGAGAAACTGTTGTAGCAGAGCTGCAGATCGTAGTCCTTGCCGGTTGGTGGAGTGAGAATAACCTCGTAGCGGTATTCCTCATCGACACCAGTGGTACAGCCGTCGAATGCCTCGGTGGTGAGTTGGCGGTACCAATCTTCGTCACCGGAGGTATAGATGGTCATGTCACTATAGGTTTGCGAGAGATTCTCGCCCAAGAGCCCGAGATAGTGATGGCTGACGCAGCTGTTGTTGGCCTCGTAGCTGTCTTGCGGAAGACCATCGTCGGTACTGCCATTGCAATCGTTGTCGAGGCCGTCACAACTCTCGGACACCATCGCCGCAGTGTTTGGAGAACAGCTTTGCACTTGTCCGGTAGCGCAGCGGTCTTGAGTCACTTCGCAAACACCCACGCCACAGGTCTCGGTACCGAGATCGAGGTTGGTGCAGCTCCCCGCGCTAGTGCCTGTACAGCTCGCTAGATCTGGGCTTTGGCAGGTGGAGTCACAAGTGACTTGAGCGTTGCCGCGAATAGTCTGATTTGTGCACTCCTCGAGGGGGGAGGCACAGCTACCCGTGCCGTCACATGTTGCGCCAGCAGCGCTCAGGCTGGCTTTCTCGAAGCAGATACCACCTTGCCATCCGAAGTAGAATCCCGAGCAATCGACCGCGCCGCATTCCGCGTCCGGGTCTTGTCCGTCGCCGATGAGCGTACAGGTCCCGACGGAGCCTGCGACATCGCATGCCTCGCACTCGCCAGCGCAAGCGCTTCCGCAACAAACACTGTCAACACATGTCAGCCCACCGCCGCAGTCACTTTGAATATTGCAGAACCCGCCAGGGCCCGCGTCCGGGACACACGCGCCGGCGGTGCAATGAGCTGAGGTGTCGCAGTCACCATCACCGTTGCAAGTCGCCATACACAGTCCGGCTTGGTTGCTGGGTTGGTCTGTACTATTGTCGCAAGACACGCCCAGGTAGGGGCCGCAGTCGTCCGAGCTGAGGCCCGAGCACGCGCTGTCATCGTTGACGTTTTGCGCGCTACACTGAAACGTGCCTCCGCAAACGCCATCAACTCGAGTGCCTTGGCAGCTGGTTTGAGAGTCACAGGTCGACGCCACATCGAGATGCCCGCAGTCGTTGCTGTTGGCGCAGCAGTCGCCGCTAGCGCAACAGAATCCGTTCTCACAGTGTCCGCCTACGCACTGACTATCGCCGGTACAAGCGCTGCCATCTCCTTCGTCGAGCTCGCACTGTCCGGTGGCGTTGCAGTAGGCGTTGGCATCGCAGGCCGAGTCGCTGGCACAGCTATTGGCGCAAACAGGAGTGCTCTGATCGATGCCACCATTGCAGGTTACTGAGGGGTAAACTCCACAATCGGAGGAGAGAGTCCCTGTTGTACATGCGGAGTCATCGGGAGCGTTGTTGAAAGTACTGCATTCGAAATTGATACACTCGGCCAGGTCTCGTTGGCCTTGACACGCGCTTTCAACCGAGCACTGTGGGCTGGAGGAATACTGAGCAGGGCAGTCAGAAGCGCTCTCACAGCAGTCGCCTGAGTTACAGCAGAAGCTATTTCGACAGTGACCACTGCCGCACTGACTGTCGTCCAAACAACCTTGACCATCGTCCTCGTCCGCGAGGCAGGTATCGCTGACATCGTCACAATAGGCATTGGCATCGCAGTCGGCATTGCTCTGGCAAGAGCTCGGACAGACTGGAGCAGTTTGGGAGACGTTGCCATTGCAGAATATCGGTAAGTACAGGCCGCATTCATTGGCCACAGTAACGGAGGTACAAGCGGAGTCATCCTGTTGTGTGCCGGTAGTCGCGCAAATGGAGTTTTCTGTACATACCGCGGCGCCTCGAGCACCTTGGCAGGTTGTCGGGTTTTCACACACTGGGTCAAAGGAGCCAAAGCTCGGACAGTCTTCTGCGATTGTGCAACAGTCTCCAAAGGCGCAGCAAAAGTCGTTCTGGCAGTGACCGCTTTGGCAATCGCCATCTTCGTCGCAGCTGCCGGCATTACTCAGATCTGCTTCACACGCGCTATTGTCGCAGTGGGCAGAACTGGTACATTTGACATCGTCTTCTCCATCACAAGCGATGGCGCAGTTATCGCCTGAGTCGGCGCCATCAACACAGCTGTAGAGGCCGCAGGATACATCAACAGATTCGGCACAACTGCCGGACACGCATGACTCCGCTGCTCGCATGACGTAGCTATTGGAGCCGAGACGACAGCTTTCTTGCTCGCAGTTGGTAACCCCGACGTCGACACCACCTGTGCAGTCATTGTCCTTGCCGTCACAGACCTCTTCTGCATCGTCGTAGATGTCCGAATCGCTATCGTTGCAGTCTGTGGCACGGCAATCGTCTCCAATTCCGCGAAAATCGCCGTCACCGTCAATACAACAAACACCGGTGTCGCTCACGCAGACTTGGCCTTGCGAACTTTGCTCCGAGTTGATGGTCTGACAACTGAATGAGGTCGGACAAGAATCGGTGTCACCAGCGCAGTCAGCGGCACAAAAGGAGCCACCGTCATACACGATGCAGCGGTTGCCTTCGCCGCCGCAATCGCTGTCCAGTGCACATGACTTGCATTGAAAGTTCGCCGCGTTGACACAGGCATCGTTTGCGCCACAAGCAAAACCAGTCGGGCAACCATCGGTACAAGAGGAAGAGCAAAAGGAAGCGTCCGAAGCTACGTCACTAAGACAGAGGCCGGACTGACAGTCGCTGTTCTCCGTGCACTCTTCGCCGAAGGGCAATCTGGTGTCAGCGTCGAGCGCAGGGCCCGCATCGTCGGGGTTGAGTTTGTCCATATCTCCGCTCGCACATGCGCTGAGAAAAAGGAGAGCGAAGACAATAAAAGCCCATGACTTCGGGGGGCTGGGTAGGCGAATACTCGTCATTGCCGGAGAGTCCAGGATGCGAAGGCACAGTGCGGTAAGCTAGCTCACAGTTTGCTAACTTAATAAGAGAAACTGTGACTGATTGTCAGTCGGTAGTGGCTGCAGGGACGATCGCGGGAAGGTTTTTCAGGTGCGAGAGCAAATCACGAGGCCCGATTAGCCGGTTGATCTGCAAATACACCGCTTCCCCTTGGTTTGCGAGCAGTGCCGGGAGCTTGGCGACTCCATACTTCTGCATGAGCTTTTTGTCACTTGTGGATTGCTCGGTGACATCGAGTTTGACCAGGATAAAGTCACTTTTGAGCAAGCCTGCAACCTCAGGATCACGGAAGGTTGTCATATCGAGCTCTTTACAGGCTTTGCACCAACTTGCGGTGAAGTCGATAAAGACGTACTTGTTCGATTGCTTAGACTCTAAGATGGCTTCGGGTAGCGAGCTCTTCCACGGCAACTCGATCTTTGGCAGAGGCTGAATGTCTTTGATTGCGGAGTCTTCTCCAAGAGAAGCATCTTTGGCCTGTGCAGTAGCAACCTGAGGCGGTTTGTCCTCTTGGCTTTCGTCTGCCTTTTTGTCCTTGCCCTTGCTCGAGCAGGAGTAGGAGAAAACTAGGGTTAGCATCAAAAGGGAGATCCCTTGAACAGATCTACCTAGCATAGAAGAGGGAATGGGAGCGATTGATCTAGTTTGCACGGGTTTGTCTTCGCGAAAGGGGTTCAGCTTTGGGCCAGCAATCCGATTCATCTTGTGTTCGCCGGAGCCCGAACCCAACCATGTCCTCTGCCGGTGAACGAGGCGGCCAAAACGGCTCGCGTTTTGGTCGCCTAATTTTTCTTTCCCGGTAGTTCCCTGCTCGTTGCAGAGAAGACTACTCATCGTTGTCGCTCGGAGTTTTTCCTAGAGCGAGGTTGCGAGCTTCTTCGACAGAGATCTGACGAGAGTCGGTAGCGAACCAGTCGCTAAGTTCTTCGGTCAGTCGTTTTTGTCTAGAGTGTGGCCCCGCTACTGCTTTGCCGGTGTCGCCTTGGGTATTGCGCTGGAAACCTACAGAGCCGTAGCATTTCTGTAGATGTTCACGAAGCTCGTCCATACTCTGAAAACGATGGTCGGGGTTTTTTTCCATGCAGCGAAAGATTAAGTTCTCGACTGCTTCGGTGATTTCGTACTGTGGCGCGATGACTCGTGGAGAGGGCGGCGCATCTCGAATTTGCATTGCCAGTACATCCGCGGCAGCTGTCGCCTCAAAGGGCGGCCTACCGCAGAGCATGTCGTAGAGAATCACTCCAAGCGAGTAGATATCGGCTCGGAAATCGACTTCGACCCCTCGAGCTGCCTCGGGTGACATGTACTCAGGAGTTCCAAACACAGCGCCTGCTAGCGTTTTGCTGGGAGCAGATTGTTCGGGACCAATCACTTTTGCGATACCGAAGTCGAGAATTTTAACAAAGTCGTATTCTTGTTCCCGCTCGACCACCAAGCGCTCAGTTCCCTGGTCGCCGACTCTCCGGTAGAGATCGCGTCGTCCGGGTTTGCGGATAAGCATGATGTTGTCCGGCTTAAGATCTCGGTGAACAATGCCTGTCTCGTGGGCCGCCGCTAGTGCCAGTGCCATTTGGTTTGCGACATTGAGGCCACGGTGCAAGGGCAGCGCTCCGTGTTGCTCGATCAAATCTTCTAAGCTTGTGCCGGTCAGCGCCTCCATGACGAAGTAGACACCACCGTCCGGCAGCGCACCAAAGTCGGTAACATCAACAATGTTCGGATGATTGATCGAGGACGCGGCGCGAGCTTCGCGCAGAAAGCGCTTCACGGCATCTTCGTATTTGGCGAACTGAGGGTGAAGAACTTTTACAGCGACCTTCTTGCCAATATAGACATGTTCGCCACTGTAGACCGTACCCATGCCACCACGCCCGAGAATCTCTTGCAGGTGGTAATTCCCGATGGTTGTTCCAATGCGCTCTATGTCCTCTTTTTCCACCAAGACAGAGTTGTCGGTTGGACAAAAACGTACTTCAGGCGAGTAACGGTTTCGGCATTTGGGGCAGATACGCAATGGCAATTATTCCAGTACTTTGAACTGTAGCGAAGCTAGGCGAGCGATTCGAGTGGAATGTGCTCGGATCGCAGCGCTGCTACTTTTTTCGGGTCGTTTTTTTGGTCTTTTTTGGGGTTGGGGCCGCGCTATCGCCATCACTACCAGATGCTTTGGCCTCTGCCTTGGTTGCGGCCTTCTTGTTTTTTGCCGGCATTTTTTGGCCTTGGGTTTCACAGGCTTCCCAGTCTTAGCCTTAGCGGGCTCTTTGCTCACAACCTTCTCGGCGGCGGTCGGCTTTTGTTTTGCCGTTTTTTTCGTAGTACTCGGAGCTGGTTTTCCGGTTGTTTCGGCAGTTTCAGAGCCCTCGCCATCGGCCTTTTTGTTGGTGGCCTTCTTCTTCTTTGCAACAGTTTTTTTGGCAGTGCTTTTGGGTTCGGTAGTGGCTTTGGCCGATTTCTTTTTGGCCACTTTCGCTGGCGAACTGTCGACCGTAGCCACTTCCTTCGCTAGCCCGGAGTCTTTTGCGGCCGTCTTGGCTGCGCTTTTCTTTTTCGCCGGCGCGTCCTTCTTGTCCACGTTCTTCTTTTTCGCCGGCGCGTCCTTCTTGTC